>DAOOQY010000014.1:0-17958 GCA_035389025.1 Verrucomicrobiota bacterium | reverse complement strand
CAGGCAAGAGAGTCGAAGCAATACGTTTATCATGCGGGCAGCATGCTTCATTCCGCCCCGGTAAATCAACTATGGGACACGGCGATGTCAAAGGACCAGACCCGGTGCTTCCCTCTGTGGTCAGCGCCGCGGATCGGGGAGCACTGTCACGGCCTCACCCCAAGGATATGCCCGTACGACTGTCTTGGCCGGTGGGCAAGCAGTCCGCTGCGGGAACGTCATTTCGACCACGACAAAGCACAGATCCTCGCTGTCATTCTGGCCGACGTTGGCGCACACGGTGTCTCCGAGGCGACAGTGCCAGCGTCGATTCTTCATCGGCGTGACGTGATCATGACCGCAAAGCACCAGATGGGGGGAGAAGCGAGCAATGGCCTCAGCCCATTCCGGGTTGCCGCTCACGGGGCCAAGGCGCGCACTCAGCGGAGTCCCTGACGGCGGTTCGTGCATCAGCCATGGGCATTATTCTGCGAGGTCGACGGCCGGGACGCAACAGCCGGTTGTCGCTTCGCCACATGCCGCTGGTGGCAGATGCTCTGCCCAAACCTGAATGGCAATCTCGCGGCGGTATGGGGCGCCGCTGGACCAAAGCCGAAGACCAGATCGTCCTGTCCAACCCCAGCACGGAGTCGGCGAGACTGCTGAAGCGGACCAGGCTCGCGGTCGAACTGCGTCGTAGTCGGTTGGGCGCGATTCACTCGGCACGTCACAGGCCGGCTTCTCGCCTCGTGACAACGAATCGCTCCGATCTGGCCAAGGCTCGACTCTTCGTCTTGCCTGACGAACTGCACACACGCGAGTCAACGTAAGGCAGAAATAGTCCTCGCGTGCCGCGTTGAGCAGTTGCAGGAACAGGTCCATGGTGCACAGATGTCGAACAGCGCGAAGGACGCATGCTGCGCCAGGGCAACACGAACCCTGTGGTGAGCGTGTTTCGCTACGTGACGGAGGGGTCATTTGACGCCTACATGTGACAGACCCTCGAGACCAAAGCGAAATTCATCGCCCAGGTCATGACCGGTGACCTGACCATCCGCCGGGTCGAAGACCTCAACTCCGGGGCACTGACCTACGCCGAGGTCAAGGCCATCGCCTCCGGCAATCGGTTGGTTCAGCTTCAGCGTCTTTGGCACCGCCGCCTTCACCCCGGCCTGCACCGTTTTGCTCTTGGCCGAGGGGATCGGCACCGACTCATCATGCATCGTGCCGCCGGCCACCGCCTAAAGGTGGCGGTACAGAAAAGCGCGGCCCGAGCCGCTCTTGAGGTAGCGTTCGAAGGCCAGGGCGCGGGTGCGGTCGCCAAAGGCGGTGGCCGACCGGACGATCCAAGGTTTGAATTTGGCAGTGTGCGGGACCTTGCCGCCATTGTGTTTCCTGAGACGCTGGCGCAGGTCGTGGGTTTGGCCTGTGTAAAGCTGGCCGGGATGGGAAGCGGATGCCAGGGTGTATACGTAGTGGTAGCCGTTCATAGGCTGCTGCATTCCGTTTCAACCGAAAGTGCTGTCCTCCTTTGCTGCTGTGCACTTCTGCTTTCGGCTTCGGCCACCGCGCGACGAGTCCGCCGAAGCGCTTGGCGCGGAGGGAAGCCCGCCGCCGCCCTTCGGGCTATGGCGGGCAGCCTTCGCTGGCCTGCCAGCCGTAGCTGGCCGGCAGGCCAGCGAAGGCTGGAGGCGAGGGTCGGAATCGAACCGACGCATGAGGGTTTTGCAGACCCCTGCCTTACCACTTGGCTACCCCGCCCGCCGTGACAGACGGAAGGTAAAACGGCTGCGCGCGGGCGCAAGTCTTAATTGGCTGGGCTCAGGTCTTGAGCGCGGCGAGCCGGCGCTGGACATCATCGGCAATCAGAGGCTCGATCAGACAATCGAGGTCGCCGTCCATGACGGCAGAAAGGTTGTAGACACTCAACTCGATGCGGTGGTCGGTGACGCGGTTCTGCGAGAAGTTGTAGGTGCGGATTTTTTCATTGCGTTCGCCGGTGCCGACCTGGGCGCGGCGTTGGGCGGCGTACTTGGCGTTTTCGGCGGCGACGCGCTGGTCCAGGAGCCTCGATCGGAGGACCTTGAGGGCTTTGGCCTTGTTCTTCTGCTGGGAGCGTTCGTCGGAGCAACGGACGATCATGCCGGAAGGCTTGTGGACGAGTTGCACCGCGGAGTCCGTGGTGTTGACGCCTTGTCCGCCCGGGCCGGAGGCGCGGCAGACGGTGAATTCGAGGTCCGCGTCGTTGAGTTCGATGTCGACTTCCTCGGCTTCAGGCAGGACGGCGACGGTGGCGGTGCTGGTATGGATGCGTCCCTGGGCTTCGGTGGCGGGAACGCGCTGGACGCGGTGGACGCCGCTCTCGTATTTGAGGCGTTTGAAGACGTCGGTGCCCGTGACGCTGAAGATGACCTCCCTGAAACCGCCAAGATCGGAGCCGCTGGCGTCGATGGTCTCGGTTCTCCAGCCTTGAGCCTCGGCGTACCGGCTGAACATGCGATAGAGGTCAGCGGCGAAGAGCGCGGACTCGGCCCCTCCGGCCCCCGCCCGGATTTCGACGATGGTGTTGCGCGAGTCGGAGGGGTCGGGGGGGATGATGCCCGCCTGGACTCTTTGCGCCATGCGCTGGGCCTCGGGTTCGAGGCGGGCGATTTCGTCCTGGGCCATCCTGACCAGTTCCGGGTCGGTCTCAGCATCGAGGAGGGCGCGGTTGGCGTCGAGTTCGGCGAGGGTATTGAGGTAAGCCGCCCCTTGTTCCTGGAGGTTCTTGAGCCGGGAATGTTCGCGCGCCAGTTCCTGGGTACGCTGGGTGTTGGTGAAGACCTTGGGATCGCTCAAGGCGCTCTCGACCTCGGCAAGGCGTTGGTTAAACTGCGCGATGTACGGGCGTAAGTCCATGGAGAGCATTGAAATTCAACGACCTAATGCGCATGGGGACCGTGAACCAGAAACGCTCAACGTTCAACGTCCAACGTTTAACGTTTAACGCTCAACTGGCAACGATCAACCATGAACCATCAACCATCAACCAGGAGAGACAGGCTGAGAAAAAAAGTCCGCCCGTTCGGCGGCAAGCCGGACGGGCGGAGACTCGGCAAAAGGCTAACGTTTTCTTTTCTTGGACGCAGCGGCGGCGGCCATGGCGTCCTGGGCCGCCTTGGTCTTGGCCATGCGCTGCTGGAACTTGTCCACGCGTCCGGCGGTATCGACGAATTTCTGCTGGCCCGTGTAGAAGGGGTGGCAGACATTGCAGATGCCGAGGACGATGAGCGGTCGGGTGGACCGCGTCTTGAAACTGTTGCCGCAAGCGCATCGCACCTCGGCTTCCTGATACTTCGGATGAATCCCGTCACGCATACGTTAAAGATTGAAAACCATACCGGTCGTCGGGCGGATGGCAAGCGCGAAAATCGGTTGACGCGGGGCGGGGGCGTCGATACTTTACGCCCGCCTTAAGTTCCAGAGTAGCTCAATGGTAGAGCAGCCGGCTGTTAACCGGCGGGTTAGAGGTTCGAGCCCTCTCTCTGGAGCCAATTCCTCCGGCCTTTCGGCGCCGGCAACGCCTTGGACTGCAAGAGTTACACGGCCCGATGAGGGAAGGGGTGTCCCGACAGGAATTCGACGTTGGATGGGGCGATCACTCTGACAGGGATGCATCGGTTGGTCGCATCGGGCGGTGATCGGGCGGCGGGGCATTGGCGTGCAGTCTATCGGGGGTATCCGTTCATTTCGCCATCTGCGTTCCGAGATAGTTGCCGTAATCGAGCAGGAGCTTCCCGATGATCAACAGCGCGATCGCCACCGTCAGAACGCCGCGGGTGCGCATCCCGGTGCCTCTCCACTCCTTGAACACGACGCCGATGAGCGTGCCCAAGAGGATGAGCAGAATCATGTGGATGGCCCAGCACGTCTGCTCGAAGCCGGCGACTTTCGTGATGTAGAAGTGACCGAAGCCGTAGAAGAAGAACTGCCCGTACCACAGGCAGCCCGTCAGGATGGCCATGGCCCAGTTCGCGGGCAGGCTGGTCTTGTCCTCGCCTTCAGGCAGTGCGACGATCTCGCGGAAGGTCCGATGCCGCGCGTGGAGGAAGAGGCAGTAGAGCGCTGTGGTGAGAAACGCGCCGGAGTTGGAGAAGGGATAGATGGCGTTGCTGGAGAACGTCGCGGCGTCAATGCCCAGCACGGTGTGTCCTGCCGCGTGTTGCTCGGCGAGCCTGGCGATGGGCGCGCCTTCGGTGAGCGAGATGCCGTACACCGCCGACAGCACGCCTGCCAGCACGCAGAGGCCGAGTCCGAGCAAGGCGTTGCTCTTCTCGAGTGCCGGGCCGCCCGCGGCGGCGAGATCGCGCTCCTTCCATCGTCCCGCCAGTCCGCAGAACACCACGCCCACGACACCGATGGCGATGCCGAGCGCGACCCAGTGCGAACCGGTTTTCGCCAGGAACACGCCGACGTTCGCGCCCGCGTGCGCCAGCGTCGTGTTGCCCTTGGCAACGGCGCAGTCCGCGTCAGTTGCTCACCTGGGCATCTCGACGTCGACTCGGCGTGACTCGGGCGTGACCCGAAGCGAAGTCAGTTGTCCGTCGCGATAGACGCCTTCCACGGTGGTCTGCTGAGGCGCGTGGAGTTTGAACTCGACGTTCCAGTGCTTGGGCCAGGCGGGGAGGAGGAGAATCTTCTGGCCGTCGGTTTGCAGGAGCATCGACTGGAAGGCCTTCATCAAGACGCCGCCGTGGTCCTGGTCGGGCGTCCAGTCGTAGTTCGGCCCCCAAAACGCGGGGAACCGCTCGCCGCGATCGGAACTCCGGGCGCGGCTGACGAGGCCCTTGCGCGCGTCGTCCGCGAGGCCAAGGTAGGCCATGAAAATGTCGTCCTGCCGCCAGCCGCTGTGGCCGCGGTCCCAGCGATGCTCCAATGCGGCGAGTGCCCAGTCGGCGTTGGGCCGGTTGAAGGCGAAGAGGCGGAAGGGGAACACCGGGTAGAGTTCCGGGTTTTCGATGTTGGGCTTATTCGCGAAGAACTCGGCGGGCGCGAGGGCCTTGCGGCCGTCCACGTCGCGGGTGGGAATGGGGGGGAGTTTCGCGTGGAGCCGCCGGGACAGATCACGGTCGGCGGGGGAGGTCACTTGGGTTGGCAGAGCGAGGACCCGTTCGGTCACCGCGACGCAGCCGGCGAGTTCGGGCATGGCGTTTGTGCAGTGCCACCAGGTCTCGAGCGCTTGGGACGGGTGCATGACCAGCTTGCCCTGCGCGTTGGTCGCATAGTGTTGCTCGAAGAAGGTCAGAATCTCGCGAGTGAAGGGCAGCGCGGTGTTCTGGAGGAAGTCGCGGTCGAGCGTGTGGTCGAAGTAATCGAGCATCATCCAGCACAGTTCGAGGCCGCCGACCCATTCCCATTTGTGCCAGCCGCTTTCCTGAAGCTTGTCCTGCCGTTGCTCGAATGGGGTCCAGCCGTAGGTCTCGCTGAACACCGCCCCCCAGAACATCATGCACTCGGGATAGAACGCGCCGTCGTGGCCGAGGTAGAGTTTCGTGCGGTATTTGCACAGCGGCAGCAAGTCTTCGGCATACATGCGGAAGAGCGGGCGCTGGAGGTCGAAGTCGCCGGAGGCGCAGAGGCTGATGTAAGGCAGGCGGGTGTTCTGCCACCAGTAGCCCGGTCCCCAGCGGCGATAGTCGGGGTCCTTTTCGCTCAGGCCGGGCGGCACGGTGAAGAGGGTGCCGTTGAACTTGATGGGAAACGCGCCGCGTCCCGCGGAGGCGGTGATGAAGCGTTGGAGATTATACATCTGGCTGACGTAAGCGGCTTCGTCGCGCACCGACGCGCCCGTGTCATCGGCCACTTGCCTGCCGTTGACGTAGAGACGGCATCCGCCCGCGGCGGGATCGGCGACGGCGGCGACATGTGTCCACTGGTCGGCCGGCAATGCGTCGTCCAGCGCGAGTATGGTTTGTCCGCAGATGAAGCGAACGCTGTTCCCTGGGTGAGCATCGAGGAGAAAGCCATCGCTGCCGCCGGGGGTGATTTTGTCCACGAGCCGCGCGCCGGCGGCGCCGAGTTTCGGCGGCTTGATCCAGGCATCGATGGTGAAACCGGTTCTGAAGTCCCACGCGGCGGAATTGGACAGCGCCTGCGGCGTGAGGTTTGTGCCAGAGAAAAGCGGTCGTGGCGGCGTCTGGGCTGTGCCCCGCGAATCCGTCGAGGAGTCCAGAGACGGGCGGCGCGCTGCCGAGACGCCGCCGCGGGCGTGGGCCAGAATCTCCGTGTCGTTCAACGGTTGGGCAAAGATGCTCACCCTGCCCAGTTCGCCCAGGAACGCGTTCCCGCCGCCCTGGTCCAGGCCGATGCGCACGGGGTGTTTGTTCTCCGGCACGATGGACTCGAAGGCGGTTTGGGCGTTGGTGTTGGCGGTTGCGCGAATCCAACTGCGGTTCCAGAAGTCGCTCCACCATTTCTCGTGGGCGGTGCGGCGAGCGGCGAAATCCCCGGCTTCGATGCGACCAATGGTGTCGTCCATGTCCGCCAGCCAGCGTTCCGGAGTGGAGGGATGCCGCGTGAGCACGAACACGCTGAAGCGATGCGACGAGCCGCGCGGCGAACGGAGGCGCAAGTCGTCCAGCCTCTCGCCTTGGTCCGCCGTGACGATTCCGCCAAAGGTGCGATGGAGCAGGGGATCGGGCTGTTGGAAGCCGGTGAGGCCCTGTGTCCGGGCGAGCATCTGCGGGCCGACCGATTTGACATTGTGATGAAACCAGCCAATGCGCCCGGGCTGGTTGGTGAGGACGGTGTCGGGTTCGAGGATGGTGCGATTCAGTTCCTTGTCCGGGGCCTTGCGGTTCATCATCACGTCGCTGACCTGCAACTCCGCGAGTTCCTGATGATTTGTCCGCCAGACCTCGACGAACGCGGTGGCTTCGAGCGGCGTGGCGCTGTCGGCGGTGATATGGATGACGGGATGATGCGCGTCCACCCAGAGGCGGATGGCCAAGGGCCGATGGTCGATCGCCGGCGGCCGCGAAGCCGCCTCGTCGCTTGCGGTGATTTCAATGCACCCCTGGTCGAGCTTGAGTTCCTGGCGGAAGACCCTGCCTGGCGCAACCGGATTCGGCTCGAAGCGGACGCGCAGCTTCCCGACCTTGACGAGGCGGGCATTGTCATCCCAGGCGTCGGTCTTGCTGATGTAGAAGTGCAGTTCGCCCTCCTTGGTCATCCAGGCGTTGAGCGCGATGTCACCGTTGCCCAGCGGCATCGACCCGTGATGATTCACGCTGGGCGAATTCCACACGACGTTGAACGTGTCCGCCGGTGCGGCGGTTCCAGCGAAGGGCGCCAGCGCGACGAGGCAGACCAGGCTCCAGAGCCGATTGCGGAACCCGGACCTTCGAGAGGGACGAGTCACGCGAGGGCAGTCTCCTGCGGCGAGAAGCAACGTTGGGTCGAAAAACGTGCTGATCCAGGGTCGTCGGGCCATCATGCGTTCAACCTCCAAAGCGTGAAATTCAGGAACGTGGCGAAAGTCACCCACGCCAGGTAGGGCGCGAGCAACCACGCCGCGATGCGGCTTACAGGGCGGAATGCCGCGAGCGTTGCCGCGATCGCCAGCCAAAGGAGCAGGATTTCGGCGAAGGCCCAGCCTGGCCTTTTCAGCCCGAAAAACAGCGGCGTCCAGGCGGCGTTGAGCGCGAGTTGGACGAGAAACAGCGTCAGCCTGCGCCATTGCGCCTGCCAACCGCCGCGCTTCCACACCAGCCACGCGGCGACCGCCATCATGGTGTAGAGGGCGGTCCACACCGGGCCGAACACCCAGCCGGGCGGATTCCACGGGGGTTTGTTGAGCGACGCATACCACTCCCCACTCATGAACAGTCCGCCAAATCCCGCCGCCGCGAAACAGAGCAGAAGCCAACCGACCAGCGCCAGTACTTGGCGGCCTGCGGAACCCGGAGATGTTGTTGTTGAATTCATGGCCCCACTCGCGCCGTCCGCGGCTTCACCTTGCCAACAGCAGTCAGAACCTTCATGAACGCCGTGTCCAGGGCCATGTTCATTGTATATGAATTGTGGAATGTCAAGAAGGGGCGGCAAGCGGCGCATCTGACAGTTGTCGGAATGGCAATTCCCAAACTGTCGGTATTGGTGTAACCTTATTGCTTTCATGAACAGAATCCGCAACTCGATCATCGGGGGAGTGCTGGGCATGGCGGCCGCCGCGTCCCTGGCCCAGGAACCCTCCGCCATTTGGTTCGATCAACCGGGCGCGCACTTCAGCCGCTCGCTGCCTTTGGGCAACGGGCGCATCGGGGCGATGATCTTCGGCGGGGTCGCCGAGGAGCGCATCGTATTGAACGAGAGTTCGGTGTGGTCCGGCTCGCGCGAGGAAGCGGATCGCCCGGATGCGCACAAAGCGCTGCCGGAGATTCGCCGGCTGCTGTTCGAGGGAAGGAACGTCGAGGCGGAGGCTCTCGTGAACGCCAATTTCACCTGCCAGGGCAAGGGCTCGGGCCACGGCAGCGGGGCGAACGTGCCCTTCGGCTGTTACCAGACGCTCGGCAACCTGCGGCTCAGGTTTGGGGACGCGGCGGGCTCGCCCACGGTGAGCTGCGCCAGCGGTCATCGCGCATGGTCGGCGGACCAGGAGGTCGAGTTCTCGACCGACGGCGATGCGAGCACCAAGTGGTGCATCATCCACGAGGATCGGCCAGTGGTGTGGCTGTTCGATAATGGCACGAACGGCGCGGCGCCCGCGGGCTATCGTTTCGTTTCAGCGGACGACGTTCCCGGGCGCGACCCGCGCACGTGGACGCTGGAAGCCTCCGTGGACAGTCAGAGCTGGACGCTTCTCGACAAACACGCGGATGAGCCCGTGTTTGCGCAGCGTCACGAGGTCCGCCGCTACACCATCGCGAAGCCGGCGGCTGGCAGATTCTTCCGGTTCACCTTCCATCCGAATCCGGGGATCACGCATTTCCAGGTCGCCGAGATCGCGATCGATGGCGTCAGCGCCAACGCCCGGGAGCAGGGCCCGGCGCAGGGCTACGCGCGCACGCTCGACCTGCGCACGGCGCTGGCCACGGTGACGTACGTGGACGGCGGGGTGCGCTTCACGCGCGAGTATTTTGTGAGCGCGCCGGACGAAGTCTTCGTCTCGCGGCTGACCGCCGACAAGCCGGGGTCGCTCAGGTTCAGCGTTGCGCTCGATCGCAAGGAGCGCTTCACGACCACCGCCGTGGGTGCCAACGAACTGTTGATGACCGGGACGCTCGACGACGGGCGAGGCGGACAAGGCGTCACCTACGCCGCCCGGCTTCGGGCGCTGGCGTCCGGCGGGTCGGTGAAGGCCGACGGCGACAGACTGGTCGTGGCGGGCGCGGACGAGGCGGTGCTGTTGCTCTCGGCGGCGACGGACTACCGCGGATTCGCGGGACGGCAGTTGAGCGACGCTGTGGCGGCGACGCGGGGCGACCTGGACAAGGCGGCGGGGAAGTCATTTGCCGAACTCCGCGCGGCGCAGCGGGGAGATCATGGGAAGTGGTTCGAGCGCGTGTCGCTCGACCTGCCGGCGACCGCCAGCAGCGGCCTGCCCACGGACCAGAGGCTCGTTGCACACGCCAAGGGCGCGCCTGATCCTGCGCTGGCCAAGCTCTATTTCGACTTTGGCCGCTACCTGCTCATCAGCGCTTCGCGTCCTGGCGGGCTGCCGGCCAACTTGCAGGGCATCTGGGCGGAGGAAGTCCAGACGCCCTGGAACGGTGACTGGCATTTGGACATCAACGTGCAGATGAACTACTGGCCGGCGGAGGTCTGCAACCTGTCCGAGTTGCACGAGCCAATGCACCGCCTCATCGCCTCGATGGCCGAGCCGGGGCGCAAGACGGCGAGGGCTTACTACGACGCGCGCGGCTGGGTGGCGCATGTCATCACGAATCCCTGGGGCTTCACGTCGCCCGGCGAACACGCGTCCTGGGGCGCGACCGTCAGCGGTTCGGCGTGGCTGTGCGCGCATCTCTGGGAGCATTACGCCTTCACCGGCGACCGCGAGTTTTTGGCGTGGGCGTACCCGATCCTCAAGGAGTCTGCGCTGTTCTATCTGGACAACCTGGTCGAGGAGCCCAAGCACGCGTGGCTCGTGACCGGCCCGTCGAACTCGCCGGAGAACGCCTTCCGCCTCCCAGACGGCAAGACTGCCAACGTCTGTCTTGGGCCGACCGTGGACATGCAATTACTGCGCGAACTCTTCGGCAACGTCGTCCGCGCCGCCGAGATTCTGGACGTGGACGAGGGGCTGCGGCTCGAGTTGGGGGAGAAGCTCTCGCGGCTTGCGCCCAACCAGATCGGCCCGGACGGACGCCTCCAGGAATGGCTTGAACCCTACCCGGAGCCGGACCCGCGTCACCGTCACACCTCGCATCTCTACGGCCTGTATCCGTACTACGAGATCACGTCCCGAGGGACACCCGCGCTGGCCGAGGCCTGTCGGAGGACCCTCGATGCCCGGGGCGATCAGAGCACCGGCTGGGCGTTGGGCTGGCGGATCAACCTCTGGGCGCGCCTCGGCGATGGCGAACGGGCGCACAAGCTGCTGGGCCAACTATTGCGTCCCGCCGACCGCTCCACCACCTACGACGGCGGCGGCGCGGGCTCGTATCCGAACCTGTTTTGCGCGCACCCGCCCTTCCAGATCGACGGCAATTACGGCGGCTGCGCTGGCATTGCGGAGATGCTGCTGCAGTCGCACGCAGGCGAAATCGAGTTGTTGCCCGCGTTGCCGAAAGCGTGGCCGGAAGGATCGGTCAAGGGCCTGAAGGCCCGCGGAGATGTCACCGTAGACATCGATTGGAAGGAGGGCAAGGTTGTCCGCTATCGCCTCACCTCCCCGAGACCTCGCGAGGTCAAGGTCCGCATCCACGGGGCGACGAGCGCCCAGCGGACGACGCGCGTTGGCCACATTGATCTGCAAGAGCCTGCCGAGTTTCTCGATCTTGCCGGCGACGTGGCCGACGCCGACTGCGCAGATGGGAGTTTCGCCATGTGGCCATAGAGAATGGACGCGTGGCGGGGATTGAATACGCCCACAGTCAAACCCGTCTCGCGTTGGAGCACATGAAGAACCTCCGCGCCCGGGCCCAAGAGGAACTGGCACGCCGGGAGAAACCCGCCGCAACGACCTGCGGTGGGTCCTCGATCTGACTTGGCCGCTTATGCACCACACCACGAGTCTCTTCACTGGTCCGAGACCCCGACGGCGGTTCTTGCAGGCCGCGGCCGGTGCGGCAGCGGGGTTCCTGGTTGTGCCGCGCTGCGTGCTTGGCCGGGGGCAGGTGCCGCCCAGCGAGAAGCTGCACCTGGCCGGCATCGGCATCGGCGGTCAGGGCGGGGCGGATCTCGAGGAAATGCAGAGCGAGAACATTGTGGCGCTCTGCGACGTGGACTCGGCCTATGCGGCGAAGACCTTCGCCAAGTATCCCAAAGCCAAGCGATACGTGGATTATCGCGAGATGCTCGACAAGGAACGAGGGGTTGACGCGGTGGTCATCGGGACACCGGATCATCAGCATGCCATCATCTCGGTGGCCGCCCTGCGCCACGGCAAACACGTCTATTGCGAGAAGCCGCTGACACGCACGGTGAAGGAAGCGCGGATCGTTGCCCAGGTGGCCCAAGAGACCCGCCGTGTGACCCAGATGGGCAATCAGGGCATGGCGTTCGAAGGAAACCGTCTTTTGAAGGAATGGATCTGGGGCGGTGTCATTGGCGGCGTCCACGAGGTCCACGTGTGGTCGGATCGGCCCACCCAACGTGGCACGACGAAGCTCTGGTGGCCCCAAGCCATCGAACGCCCCAAAGAGACGCCGCCCGTGCCGCCGACCCTTGACTGGAACCTCTGGCTCGGCCCAGCTCCGTCGCGGCCTTATCATCCCGCCTATGTCCCTTTCAAATGGCGCGGCTGGTGGGACTTCGGATCGGGCGGGCTCGGAGACATGGGAATCCACAACCTTGCGCCGGTGTTCTCGACACTGAAGCTGGGTGCGCCGACGAGTCTGACCGCGACCTCGACGCCGGTCTTCGAGGAAACCGTGCCGCTGGCCGCGATGGTGCACTACGAGTTCCCGGCCCGCGAGGGCCTGCCGCCGGTCAAAGTCCACTGGTACGACGGCGGCCTGCTGCCGGAACGCCCGGAGGAACTCGAGAACGACCGTGTCCTCGATCCCGAAGATGGCATTCTCTTTGTTGGCGACAAGGGCAAGATTCTCGTCGAAGGGTGGGGGGGACAGACACCGCGCTTCATTCCGGCAGCAAGACACTCGGAGTTCACGCCGCCGGCCAAGAACCTGCCTCGTTCGATGGGGCACTACCAGGAGTTCATCCATGCCTGCAAGACGAACGCGCCCACCGAATCGCATTTCGGCTTTTCGGGACCGTTGACCGAGGCCGTGCTGCTTGGGAGTGTGGCGATCCGATTGGGGCGGGAGTTGATCGGACAGAAACTGCTTTGGGACAGCGCCCAATTGAGGGTGACGAATGTTCCCGAGGCGAATGCGCTGTTGCACTACAACTACCGCGAGGGCTGGACACTCTGATCAGGTCTTCGCCTTCAACCGGAAGAGCGGCGCGTTGGTCACCAAGATGGGAGGCGAAACCGCCGGGTATTCCTCAGCCGTTGTCTTCAGCCGCGGCAATGAGAAGCTGGTGACCTCTTTCGACGCCGCCGGATTATGCATATACCGGTTGACCGGCGGGCCGCCCGTGGCCCGCTTCGCGTGGGAGACTTCGCACCGGGTGAATGCGGCTGCTGCCGGAACCAGGGCGGCGATCTGGTCAGTGTGGACTTGTCGCCCACCGCCCCGACCCGCTGATTGGCTGTCCTGCCGGTTCATGGCGCCCAGACGACACGGGTCCGGCACGCGAGCGAGTTCGCTTATCGCTGCGGGTCCGCATTGGCGTGGTCAGCGCCGGAATCGATGAGGCGCCAATACACGGCGTAACGCTGGCGGTGCACGCGGTAGAAGGGGGCCAGCGAGACGTCGGCCGGACGGGCCAGTCCGACGGTGCGAAAGGCCAGGGGCCGAGCGGGCACGGGTTTGACCTTGGCGGGCACGTCGCCGGGTTTTCCGACGAAGACCGGCGCGTGCTCGATCGGGAGTGTTTGCGTGGCCACGTAATTGTGCGTTTGGCTGAAATCGAGGCCATCGAGCCCCTCGTTGCCCAGTTCGCCGGCCAGCACGATCGGCCCCCAGAGGACAGCGATCCATTCCTGGCTGCGGGGCAGCATCTCGGTGCGGAGGCTGAGTGGCCATTCGACTTCGATGCGGTCGCCGGCTTTCCAGGTGCGTTCGACCACGGCATAGGAACCGGGCTGGGCCTCGACCTTCTGCGGGCTGCCGTTGACCGCGAGCCTCATGGCCCCGGACTCGAACCAGCCCGGATAGCGGACGGCAATCTCGAGCTTCCGCGGCTCCTTGGCGTCGAAGATGAGGCTTGCCTTTCCATCCTCGGGGAAACGCGTTTCGAGCCGGAGACGCACACCCTGATCGGCCCAGTCGAGTTCCGAAGGAATGAGGAGATCGACCCAGAGCCGGGAGCCGGCGTGGGCGTAGATGAACTGGTTGTGCTTGGCGTGACTTTCCATGCCGGTGTCGGTGCAGCACCAGAAATCCTCCGTGTCGCTCGAGTACGTGCGGTAATGGCCGGGGCGCATCGAGGTGAAGTAGACGAAGCCGCCGCGGTCGGGCTCTTGCGAGGGGAGGATGTGATTGTACAGAGACCGTTCGATGAAATCGGCAAGGACTGCCGATGGTTCGACAAGCCATTGCCGGCGGGAAAGCTTGATCATGTTGTAGGTGTTGCAGGTCTCGGGTCCGGTGGACGAGACCACGCCCTTGGCGGCGAAGTCGTCGGGAGCGAAGAAGAACTCGTTCTCGCCGTGTCCGCCGATCACAAAGGAGCGGGTGCGCGCCACGAGTTCCCAGAAGAACCGGGCCGCCTTTCCATACGCGGGGTCGCCGGTTAACTGGAAGATACGTTCCATGCCAATGGCCTTGGGGATTTGGGCGTTGGCGTGTTGACCGCTGAGCGTGTCTTCGCCGCGGGTCAGGGGGGCGAAGAGGCTCTGGTGGTTGAGGCGCTTGGCGAGGGCCAAGTATTGGGGATCGCCGGTGATGGCGTGAACGTCGGCCACCACCTCCATGATGCCGCCGTGCTCGGTCTCGAGCATCTCGCGAATCTGGGCGTCGCTCAGGGGCGCAACCACCGTGCCCAGCCACTGGGCCATCCGGACCAAGACGTCGCGCGCGTCGGGGTTGCCCAGGAGCAGCCAGGCATCGCGCAAGCCAGCCATGACTTTGTGGGTTACGTAGAGGGGCACGTAACCGCCGTTAAGCCCAAACAAATGGTCCGATCTGATCTCGCCCCTCGCCAACTCCGAGAAAATCTGTTTGCTCTCCGGGAACGCGCAGAGAATGCCGCTGCCGGCTGCCTGTTGACACGCGCTCAACTCGGCGACGATGTATTCGACCCGGCGTCGGCACTCGGGATCGGCGGTGGCGCTGGCCATGAGCGAGAGGGCGCTCAGGTGATGACCGAGGGCTTGCCCCGCAAGCGAATAGCGGCCATCGCTGGGGATTGTCTCCCAGCCACCGTAGGAATCCGCCTTCTTTGCCAGGCCCGCTTCCCGCCGGAAACCGGCGAGCAGGCGATCAGGCTCGAGACGCAGCAGATAGGCCCTGTTGACATCCATGGCGCGCCGGAAGGGGCCGTCGAGCAACCGCACCGCCGAGAGCGGGAACTCGCGCGCCTGGAGCGGCACGGGTGTTGATGGCTTCGCACCGGCAGGGGCGGAGTTCACAGGGGACGCGGGTGTGTTCGACGCGGCTCTTAGCGGTTGATGGGCGAACGCGCCCACGGCAACGGTCCGGAGCGTCACTGGACCGAGCAGGCCGGCTGGTTCGAGAGGCGAGTTGGCCGTGTAGTCGCCTGCGGCGGTTGTGAAGGTGTAGCGGCCGGCCGGATGCGGGACGCCGCCGAGCAAGCCCGACTTCCACTCGAGTTGTCGGACCGCCTTGTGGGCGGGTTGTTGGTCTCCGATCAACCGGTTGACCCAGGTGTTGACGATCATGATTTCGAGGAGATTGCCCGTGGGACGCAGTAGGTCGGCAGGGAGATCGACGCGGAACGGGGAAGTCCAGGTAATGCCCAGAACCTCCCCGTTGAGCTTCACGCCCGCCAGCTTGTGGACAGTCCCCAGGTCCAGGATGGTGCGGTTCCTGTCGGGCAGGTCTTTGGGGCGATCGAAAGTCTTCCGATAGACGGCCTGGCCCGAGTAGTAGCGGATGCCTTCGTCCGCGTGTTTGTCCCATCGGAGCAGTGTGTCGAAGGCAACCGGCTTGTCGGGGCCGCCCCAGGCGGGATCAAACGTCACTTCGTAAGGTCCATCCAGAGTCTTCAGGATCGTCTCCGCCGAGAAATTCTCGTCCTGGACATGCGCGGCTGTGCCTGATGCCCGGCGATCGAACACAACGAACCAGCTCTCGTGCGGGGCGAACTGGAGTGGCACGGAGACGATCCCGTCGCGGATGGTGTAGCGGGGCAGCGATCGGCGGGCGCCCGTGACGGAATCCCAGAGTTCGGGGGCGGCGCCGTCTGTACGGAACGCGCACTCGGTTGCGACCGGCTCGGCAGTGCGATTGCCCACGAAGAAGATGTCGCGGGTCGGGGTGCGGCGCTGGTGATAGCGCAGCGGACCAGTGGTGTCGAAGGCTGGCGGGACACCCCATTTCTTGAGCAATGCGACAGTGGTTTCGCAGCTCGGGTAAAGGGAGGCCGATCCGGACTTCGGGATGACATTAGCCCAGGGTCCCATCGAGGCGGGACCCAAGACCTGGGCAGCGCGCCAGTGTGAACCCGTCTTGGGTTCGCTCTGCCAGGTGTCTTCGGGCTTGTCCGCGACGCGCCAGGCGGCGTCTGTGCCTATGAGGCAATCGGACCCGTCCTCGAACTCGATGTGAACGAGGGCGATCAAGCCGGCGGGGTTGGGTTCGGACCCGGCATTGGAGGCGGCCACGGCGAGCAGGTTAGTTCCCGGTTTGAGGGCGGGGCGGATGTCGACCTGTTGGATTTCGTTGAAGTTATTGCCTGAGGCCACGGCGAGACCGTTGAGCCAGACTTCGAAGCTGTTGTCGGCTGTGACGTGGAGGCGCGCGGTCCGCGGAGTGCGCCCGGTCTCGATCTGGAATGTCTTTTGGAAGCAGCGCGTCACGCCGGCTGGCGCGTGTGTGGCGGGATCGTCCTCGGGCGTCCAGATCCAGTGGCTGTGCTGGTGCATGAGGCTGGGGTGACTGGCTTGTGTCGGGGTGGTTGCCGGGCCGCCCCACACGATCCGGCCTCGTCCATAACTGCGCTCGACTGTTGCGTGCGGTATATCGAGTGCGCCCCACATTGTTTGGGCCACCGCACGGACCTGAGCGTCGCACTGGGGATACTGGGACAGGCTGGGGGACTTGACTGGGGGATTGCCGACGATCGTGGCGCCCTGTTGGACGAGGGCTTCGAGTTTGGCGAGCAGTTCCGGGGTCATGGTCTCGACGATCGGCAGGACCAACAGGCGATAGGTCGTGCCTTCCGGGAACACGATTTGCCCGCCCTCGGTTGTTGCGCGAGCCATGAGGATGCCCGGGCTGACGGCATCGAATCCGTACGCCTTCTTTTCGCGGAGCAATCCCTGACCCTCGAAGGCGTCGTCTGGCGGCAGGAAGATGTGCGGGGCGCCCTCGGGCACCAGGTAGAGGATATCGGCCACCGAGACGCCTTGACGCAGCATTTGGCCGCAGCGGGCGATGTAATCGTGATACGGGCGGACCATGGGCCAGAAGGTTTGGTGGCGGTGCCAGTGGATGCCGTGCGGTCCCATGGCGAGGCCTGGCTTGGGGGCGTCGAGACCCAACGGCTGATGTTGGAACGTGTGAAAGATGAGGTCATTGATTCCCATGGCGAAGGCCCAGTCGGTCTGGTTCTTGAGATCGGCGGGGTTGTCCGGGTAACCGTGGCGGGGCGGCGAGGTGAAGGCTTCGGCGCGGACGACCGGGCGGCCCATCGTATGGGCGACCGAGGCGGCTTCGATGCAGCTATAGACCGTGTCCACCTCGGCGATCCAGAACTCGCAGGACGGGATGTCGGCGACCGCGCCCAACTCGATGTCGCCAGCGGGGTTCATGTCGTAGGGCTGATTCGAGTAGTAGAAGCCGTTCTGGTGGGCCAGGCGGCGGATGACGTGCGCGTGGTTTTCGATCACCAGTTCCTGGGCAGTCCTGCGCAAGTCCCAAAGGAACCGCTCGGTTCTCTCGCGCGATCCGACGATCAGGCCCGTGTAGGCTGGGAGGAACGGTTGTGGATCGTACCCGCGCCGCCGCTGGAACTCGCTGCGAACGCGGGCTGACCAGTTCTGTGAACTCATCTCCCAACTGTCGAGGTGCAAAGCCGTCCAGCCACGTCCAGGACGCCGCGGGCCGACCCGTTCGAGCAGTTTGTTGTGGAACTGGTCAAAATGGAAAGCGAATGCCGCGGCGTCGAATTTGTCGGTCTCGAAGCCGTGTCCGGGTGTGGGGGCTGGGCGGGTGGTTGCCCCGGTGCTTCGGGCGGCGAATCGGATCACTGTCCATTCGCCTGGCGGGACACTCCAGTCGAGCGAGCTGTCGGGGCGCAAGCGCGTTGTCAGATCGAGAACCTGGTTCGGGTCGATGATGGCGCCTGCGGGCGGCTCGATGTGGGTGGCCGGGGCCGGGATGAATCGCGGCACGTGTTTCCAGATCGAGTAGGGCTGCGTCTCGTACAGTGCCTTGACGGCCAGATGCTCCGGCGGTTCGGTCGCAGCGGGCGTCGGGAACGCCAGGACGGCCACATCCGCATGCCAGGCGTCGCGCTGGGCGGCCAGGTCGGGCGACAGGCCGGCGAATTGGGATGGAGCGCGCGGGGGAGGGACCGGGAGGT
>DAOOQY010000013.1:0-18083 GCA_035389025.1 Verrucomicrobiota bacterium | reverse complement strand
GAACCTGCGTCTGTTCACCAACCCCAACGCCGGCGTCACCATCTGCGAGCCGCAGAGCGTCGATTGCCGCATCACCGCCTACCGTTGGCACCTGCGTCCGCCTGTTGTCTTCCGCAAGTCGCTCAGGGTCGACATTGAACGGCGCAGCTTCATCGATGACCGAGACCCCCAGACCGGCGCGCGCCGGCTCCACGATTTCAAACACCGTCCGGATTTCTTCTCGTCGGTGGCTTTCTGGTACCAGAAAGACATCGCCAGCCCATTCTGCCCCCTGCCGCCTCTTGCCGAACGGCTGAATCCGGAGCTGTGGCTCGAGGTGAAGGACCTTGCGGACCGGCTGCCTTGTTCCCCGGGACTCAAACCCGTCGTCCGCTCGAACCGCACCTGCCAGAACAAGACGATGCTCTTGGTGGAGAATGACGCCGTCGGCGCGTGGCTCGATGTTCCGTTCGAGATCGAGGTCGAGGCGCAGTACTCGCTTTCGGTCTTTCAAGTGCTCTTTCGGGACTATGGCCGATGGCAAGTCACCTTGCGCGGCGGCGGCCAGACCAATCTGATCGAGCCTGTCCTGGACTTCTACGATCCCTATCTGGCGCTGAAAGAGAACTGGCCGGAGAGCCAGGTCTACAGCACGGTGCGCGAGACGAAGCTGGGTGTGCTGCGCCTGGCCCCGGGCGCCTACACACTGCGGTTCGAGTGTGTGGGCCACAACCCGCTCTCACTTGTCCGGAAAACCGGCAAGCCCGGTTTCAGTCTGGCAATGGATGCCATTTCCCTGAGGCGCCTGCCCTGGGATCACATGGATCAATGGCTCGAGAACCATCTGGCCGCCGAAGCGCGGCTCGACGCCGAGCGCGTGCGCGCCGCACAGGAGACGGTGCGAAAGATCGAGACGGCGGTCGCCGACCTGGCGGGCGCCCGCGGCGCGCTGCCCCGAGCATTGGACGAGTTGAGGCCATTTCTGCCGGGCGGACGCGTCCCGATGGACCCCTGGGGCCAGCCCTACCAATACGCTGCGCCGGGCCTGTTCAATGTCGAGGCGTTTGACGTCTACTCGTTCCGAGGCAACAGCCGCGCCCCTCTCGATTGGATTGGGAATTGGCAGGTCCCCTTTCGATTGGAGAAGGCCGTTGAAGGCGAAGTGCTCGAGGCGGTGGGCGGACGCAATGGGAAAGCCAGCGTCCAGACGATTGCACACCGCGGCGTGCCGCCCCTGTCGGGCGGCGCGCACCTGTTCCTGCGCTTCGACGGCCCGGGAGATTTCATCACTCTGGGGTTGCCCGACTCGATCCGGCCGGGCTTGTACACTGTTGTTCTGAGCACAGTCACCTCGTGGGATTACGCCATCGTGCAGTGGTCGTTGGATGGGAAACATCTTGGTCCGCCGCTCAACGGCCATTCCCCTGACACCTGGCGGCGGGTCTCGATCGCCCGGCGGGTTGCCCTGGAAGATCGTCCGCACGAACTCAAGGCGACGGTCGTTGGGCGCGATCGGCAGTCGATCGGCTTTGCGGCCGGCCTTGATGCAATCCTCCTCACGCCGGTTGAAGACTCGCGGTGAAGCCTTGAGCCGCTCGGGCCGGGGAAACGCGGCGGATGAGATGGGGACCTCGCACCGAAGCTGCTGGGACACGAGCTCGTTGAGTGCCGCGCAGCCCCGCATCGCCGGAGAGCGCGTGTGCTCGAGCACCGCCTGAGCCCGGGAATCCGCCGCCAACCGTCACCAACTGCCGATCGAGTGCCCGGCGCTCGATGGCCAGAGCGATCGCCAATACGCCTGGTCCGCCGCGAACACATCGAGCGGGTCTTTCGCCGGATCGAACGCCGCCGGCAGAATTCCAAACCGCGCCAACTCACGAATGTACTGGCGGTTGGGCTTGAAAGCCGGTGTGCCAAAACAATGCTGCGCCTCGATGCCCTCGCGCGCCCGGCGAATGACGCCCAACAACCGCTGGTAATCGGCATCCTGCGTGTCCCGGAACACCTCGCCGCAACTGCCGAAGCCGCCGGACGTCTTGGCCAGCGGCCCCAACAACAAGGGCGAGTGCTCGGGACGCGTGAAGTTGAGCAGGATGTGCGGACTCAGCCGCGCGGCCGGATCGTTCTCCTGCACGATGCGCTCGTACACGGCGGTGGGCCGCGCCAACTTCGCCCGGTTCATCCGCTCGTCGCTCGGGTAAAACGGAAGCTCCATCGGGTCTTCCCGGCCCGAGGGCGGTTTGTGGCACGTGTAACAGCGTTGCCGCGCGACTTCGAGACCTTCCGCGAACACACGCCCGGGCGCGCCCGAGGCCGCGTTTTGCTGCGCTTCGTTGCGCAACGCCGCATACGTCCCCGCATAAGGCGCGCCCGTCTCGATCCAAAGCCAGAGCGTGCGCCATTCCCGCGGCGAGACTCTGGCGTCGTAATGGCCGCCCTCGGCCAATCGCAGGAGGCGGCTGGCCGAACTGCCGATGCTGCGCGGGGGCTGGTTGCCGAGGCCGTTGCGCCCATCAGCCACCAACAGGCGCGCAAACAGGGTGAAGTAGCTATGCGACCATTCCGGACCAAGATCGCCGGCCAGAATCACCCCGCCCTCCCGCCGCTCATAACCGTGGCACGAAACGCAGTGACGATCGAGAATCGGCTGGATGTCGCGGGTGAAGTCCAAAACGTCCGGGAACCCGTCGAACGGCTCGATGCGGCTGGGCGCGCGCTCCATCGCTTCGAGCCCGGGCGCTTTGCGGTTCGCCGGGGCGCGGGTTCGGGGCTCGTGGCAGCCAACGCAGCCGAGCACCTCGCCCGGACGCACATTGCACCAGCTTTGCATGCGCTTGACCGCCAAATCCCGTTCGTCCAGCGCCACAAAAAACAACTGGCGGTCAGACGGCGCCTCGAAATAGGCCGAGCCGTCGGACTCGACCGGCACGGTGCCCAGGGCGCGTTCGAGGGTGAACGTGCCCAGCCACGACACGAGGTCCGGGCCGCCGCTGAAGTTCACCGGCTTGGGCAACGACTCGAGTACCAGCAGCTTCTTGATCTCACCCCGCTCGACCCCGGGCAGGTTTCGCCCGAGATGGACGTCCGCAAGAATCATCCGGCCCACTGCCGGCCCCGGATGCGTGCGCGGCTGGATGAGACGTTCGCGCGGACGCGCCACAACCGGCCGCGGCTCGTGAACCCCTCCCTCCCCCGCGTGCCGATAGAGCACCTCGACCGCGCCCGAGCCATCGAGCAAAACGATCTCGTTGTCGCGCGCCGCAACAAAGCAACGCTCGGACAGCGCGCACGCGTCCCGGGTCCATCGGCCCGGGTGCAGCGGCTTGGCGAACGCGGGTTCGTCCGGACCCGCCTTCGGCGAGACGACGGTTGCGATCCCCGCGTGTTCGTTGGCCCCGTGTCCGGGCGAGAAGCACGCGACGATCTTGTCGCTGCCGGGGATCGGCTTGGCATCGAGCATCACGGTGTGCGGATGCATGTTACCGAAATACGCCGCGGGCGAAGTCCCGTCGGGGTTCATGGTCCAGAGCCCGTGAAACTCGACCTGGCTGCGGTCCACGTATTCCCAGCGCATGAAGAGCAGACGACCGTCTGGCAACGGCCAGGGCGTGTTGTCATGCTCGGTGTTGGCCGAAATCGACCGGATGCCGCTGCCGTCCGACGCGCAGCGATGGAGCACCCCGACCTGCGTCTTCCAGCAGTTGACCCACCGCTTGCAGCGGGTCGAGACGAACGCAATGCCGCCATCCGCCAAATAGGTCGGCTCGTAATCGTCAAACGCCCCGTCCGTGAGCTGGCGCAGACCGGCCCCGTCCACACCGATCTCGTGGAGATGAAAGAAGTCCGTGCCGGCCTTCCGGTACGAAAACAGAATCTTGCCGGCGTCGTAATGGACCTGCGGGTCGCGCACGCAGCCGCCCTGCGGATCGAGCAGGACCGCCAACTCACCCGTGCGCAGGTTCCATGAGTAGAGCTTGCTGACGTCCGGTTGGCCGTTGCCCGGGTACGCCTTGTGCTGCTCGTCATCGCAATAGTAGCCGATGTTGGCGTACCAGTGCGGATCGTCGTATTGGGAGCGCGTGCAGAAGATGATGCGCTCGACGTCGCGCATCGGCCCGGCGAGCGCTTCACGCAGCAGAGGCGGGGCATTGGTGCCGGCGCTCTCAGGCCCGGACGCAGCTTGAGCGTCCGGACCAGCTGCCGCAAACCAGGCCAGCAACAGGAGCAAGCCCCCGGCGGGCACGCCGCAAAGACGGGTCGCGAGGCCAAGCATTCGCTTCATGGAGCTTTGACATTCAACAGGTTAATGCGCATTGGACCCATCAACCAGGAAACGTCCAACGCTTAACTTCCAACTCTCAACTCTCAACTCGTCGCTTCATGGGCATCCCCTTCACAACCCCTTCTCGAGCTTGTCGAGTTTGGGTCGGATGATCATCCGACAGTAAGGCTGGTTCGGATTGTTGCGATAGTAATCCTGATGATAACCCTCGGCGCGATAGAATCGCGGAAGGGCCTGTATCTCCGTCACGATCGGGCGCGCGAACTGCTTGCCGGCCGCCGCCTTGGATTTCTCGGCGGCCGCGCGCTGGGACTCATCGTGATAGAAAATCACAGACCGATACTGCGTCCCCACGTCGGGTCCCTGCCGGTTCAGCGTGGTCGGATCGTGCGCCTGCCAGAACAGGTCGAGCACTTGCTCGTACGTGATGGTTCGCGGATCGAACTGAATCTGCACAACCTCCGCATGGCCGGTGTCCCCGGCGCACACGGCCTTGTAGGCCGGGTTCTCCGTGTGGCCGCCGGCGTAGCCGCTCACCACGGATTGCACGCCGGGCACACGCTCGAACACGGCTTCGATGCACCAGAAACACCCGCCCCCCAGCGTGGCGTACTCGGATGCGGATGCGATTGGCGAAGTCGGCTGGGTGTTCATGACGGGTTGGGGCGGATCAGCTTGAATCGCCCACGCGGCGAAGCAGGCCAACAGGGTTCGGAACGGCGCGTTCATCGTATTCCCAATTCCAGATGCGCCGCATTGTAGACGAGAACTCCCCGTTCGACAAATGCCTATCCGATATGGGCGAGGTGGCCCCCGCCCCCGGCTCGGAAGGCAATCCGGCCGCGGCGCCGGTCGAGGCCTGGATTCTCGACGGTGCTGCCGCGGTGGCAACGGCGGACGTCCAACTCGTCTTCAACGGTGTCGCCGTTGTTCCGCAGACGCTCACCAAGACGGGCACCCTGATCACTCTGCGCTATGACCCGAACGCCTCGCGCCCTGACAAGAACAACACAGTAAAACTGAAGTACAAGGACTCCGCCGGCGAATGGCACCGCGTCGCCGCCGCTTACGACATGGCCGCCACCCCGCCCGTCTGCACCAAATACGTCGATGGCATCAAACAGGACGACTGGACGGCCAACCAGGGCCTCGACATCCTCCGTCGCTCGATGTTGCCCACGGCGGTCCTGTTCGGTGACGGCGACCAGGACGAGCGCCGCATGCTGTGTGTCAACTCCATCCAAATCCGCGCCGGCAAACTCAGCGACGCCGAACTCGAGGCTTTGGGCAGCCCCACGGCAGCCGGCATCCCCATCGCCCTGGGCATCGAGCAACCGGTGCTCGAAGTGACGCGCAACGCCAACGCCTCGATCACCATTGCGTGGCAGGCCGAGGCCGCCTTCACGCTCGAAACCAAGCCCAGCCTCACGACCGAGACCTGGACGCCCGTGCCCGACGTGGTCAATGACTCCGTCACCCTGACCCCGAGCCAGCCCGCCGCCTTCTACCGGCTCCGTCGGTGACCCGACGGCCCGGTCTTCAGCCCTCGGGCTCTCAGCACAACGCGCGAACGACGCCCGTCGTTCGCGCGTTGTCTTTGTCCGGACAGGATCGGGAATGACACCGCCGCTGGCGCGGTTGGTACGCGGCTGGTTTTTCCTCGACGGCGGCAGCCGGGTGATCCAGTCTGCCTCACCAAGCCCAGATTTGACCACAGCATGCGCTGACCGAGGGGCGCCAGGAACTGACTGGCGTGCCCGTAGGTGCGTCTTCCGCAGCGCGGCAAAGCCGCAACCAGCATCTCTCCTTTCAGGAAACGAGGAGATGCACAGAGAGTGGGACGCCTCGGCGGTGCGCAGGTGTGGGCTTTGACCGGTGACGAAAGGCGCATTCATGAAGGTCCGTGGTGCTTCGGCGAAGAGGATCGTCAGGCTGGGCGTCGTTCTCGGGATCAGTTTCTGGACAGAGGGCGCTTCCTTTCCGGACGCGGTTGACGACGTTCCCGCTCCGGCGAACGACATCGCGGAACTCAGCGTGGAACTCGATGCGGCCCAGATCGAGTTGAGGGTCCGCTACGCCCATCCGCTGGACAGTCTCGACAGCAACTACGGCGCGGTCTTCATCGACAGCGACCGCGACCCGGACACGCCGACGGACCCGTTCCAGTTCGGGGCGGATGGCCAGATTCTGTTCTTGCTGATGGACGGCTATGCCAGCGGCAAGGTCCTGGCGAATGGCCAGTCGACGGATTTGGGCAACTCGGGCACGGCGGTTGCGGCCGCAGCCGATGGCATCGTGTTCACGCTGCCCTTGGCCCTGGTGGGCAACAGCCCGCACTTCCGCCTCTTCGCCACCTCCTCGCATTGGCCCGAGGGCAGCCGCTACGACCGCGCTCCGGACGCCGGCTGGTGGGATACGCAGAGCGGACTGGTGGTGGTTCCCCGGCCCGGCGATGAGCGAGTTGATTGCGTGTATGACGATCCTGCGGGCGATGCCACCGTGCCGGACCTGACGCGGATCGAGCAACGGGTGCGGAACGGCAACGTCGAGTTCTGGTTCACCTTTTCGCACGGGGTCGAGTACGCCGATCTGCCGGCGGGTGCCGCCATGCTCGACCTCGTCGTGCGGATGGACCTCGATCACCGGCTGTGGAGCGGCTACCGGAACGACAACGAATGGCCGCCCAGCTTCGGCATCGAAAGGACGCTCGAGGTGACTTTTGGCCGGCTGTTCACCCCGGCGCTGGCGCACCTCGAGTGCGTGAGGCCCGGCGCCTCAGCCAATCCCTTCGACGCGCTGCTCCCCGACCTGGACAAGCCTGGCATCGGCAGCCTGTACAACGACACGCGGCTCATCGTTGGCGAGGACGCGCAGTTCGGCACCGCGCGGAATCAAATCTTCGTCAGTCTGCCGCTGGCGTTTCTGGACTACGACGACGGAGAGATGCTGCTGCGCGCGGCCGCCCTCCGCGTCGGGAGCGAGCAAACCGACAGCACGGACCTGCTGCCATCCCAGGGCGCGCTCGACACGTGCGTCGGACTGGTTGGCGACATGCGCGTCAAGGCGTTGGTCGCCTGCGCCGGGCCCGAGTCCGTGCATGAGGACGACGACGCGGACTCACTGGGCAGCGGGGTGCAGGGGGATGAACTGCGGGCGATCCGCGGGTGCGCGACCGCGGACGGCGGGCTGCGTTTGATGGTCGAACTCGAGAGTCTGGAACCGTCCGATCTCGGTTTTGTGAACGTGCTTATCGACACCGACGGCAACGCGGCCACCGGATTGCCCCTATGCAACAACAGTGCCAACGCTATCGGCGTCGATTGCCAACTCAACTTCAAGATCGCCGCCACCCCAACCCCCAGCCTGGTCATGGCGACCCTGACCGAGTTCCGAAATCCGCCGCTCGCCGCAGGGGTTCACAACATCGCGCAGTTGGTCACGCCGTTGATGGGGGAGGCGCTGGCCGGGAGCGGAGTCAAGCCAGGTTACAGCGTCACCCTGCCTGCGGAGATTCTGCAGGCGCCGGCGGGAGGCACCATCCGCCTTTTCGCCCTCACCGCCCTCCAATTCTACGAGTACGACCCGGCGGACGATCCGGATTTGAGCGGCGCCGACATCGGCAAATTCAACCCGCAGGGCAATTCCCAACCGGTGGACTGGGCGCCCGAATCCGGGTTCTTCGAGGTCGCGGGACCGCAGACCCAGCCCGCCTTGACTCTGCTGAGCGTCGTGCCAAACCGCGGACCGGTCGATGGCGGCACCGAAGTGCGCGTTTATGGGAGCGCCTTTCCGCGGAACGCCGTGGTCCGGTTTGGCGCGGTGGATGTGGAAACGCAATTCATCGCCCCGGGGGAGCTGCGAGCTCAATCGCCCGCGCACGCCCTGGGGAAGGTGGACGTCAGCGTCGGCGCGCCGGGCGGGGCGGCGGTGACGCGGCAGCAGGCCTTTACATTCGGTCCCGCCGAGGTTCTCGCGCCCACCGTCACGGGCGTCGAGCCATCTCTGGGCGCGGTCGCGGGTGGGACGAAGATCACGATCACGGGCCTCAATTTCCAACCTGGCGCCACCGTTCGCGTCGGCGCCGGTTGGGCGACCCAGACGAATGTCCAGTCGGCCTTCAAAATGACATGTGTCACGCCCCCGGGTCCATTGGGCGCCGCGGATGTCAGGGTCAGCAACCCGGACGGAAAATCGGCGATGCTCAGCGAAGGGTACGCCTACGGCAGTCGTCCGCCGGAGATTTGGACGCTCTATCCGAATTTCGGGTCGGTCAACGGCGGCACGCCCGTGACGGTGATCGGCGACGGCTTCCTGTCCGGCGCGACGGCCACGCTGGGCGGGGTGCCGCTCGAGAACGTGACGGTTGTGTCCGATCGGATGCTGCATGGGACCAGCGGGGCGCGCCTGGCCGGGTTGGTCGAGGTGACGGTGCGCAACCTGAACACGCTCAGTCGCACGAAGGGCGCGGCGTTTGCCTACGGGAGCCCAGACCCGGGACTCCCGGCGCCAGGACCATTCCACCCGCCCATTCCGATGAACGCCGCGGTCAACGGAGGAGTCTGGGCGACGGCCATGGTCCCCGGAGTCCGCCCAGGCGCGGCGGTGCTGTTTGACGGCTATCCGGCTCTGGTGCGCGAAATCGAACCGACCGTGCCCATGGTCAGCGCGCTGGTGCCGCCACACCCCTCCGGGCTGGTGCGGCTGGAACTGGTCAATCCGGACGGCAAGTCCGTTGTCTTGCCGGCGCTCGATGTGTGGCACTCTTTCAGTTATGGCTATGGACCGCCCGGGCTGATGACCGTGGGATTTGGCCTCAGCGACCTCGACTTCCCCACGACTGGCGGGCAAGTACTGGGTGTTCTGGGAAGCAACTTCCTGCCCGGGACCACGGTCGATTTCGGCGGCATCAAGGGGGAGGTGCTCAGCGGTGGCGCACCCTTCGAGAACTACCTGGAAGTCCTGGTCCCACCGCACCCGCCGGGTGAGGTCACACTGACGTTCACCAACCCGGATGGTCAGTCCGTTGTCTATGTGCCCAATTGGCCGCTGAAGCCTCCCTTCCGGTACGTGGGTGACGAACCGTCGGCGCCCGTGTTGAGTCAGGTGAAGCCCGCGGAGGGTTCCCAGTTCGGGGGCGACACCGTCACGCTCACGGGTCAAAGCCTCGTCCGCGGTATTCAGGTGTTCTTCGATCGCGTCGAGGCCTCGAACGTGGTCTGGAGTTCAACCACGTCGCTGACTTGCGTGACTCCGCCTCATGCGCGCGGCGCGGTCGAGGTGACGGTGGTGAACTTGGACAACCAGAGCCGCACGGTCGCGAACGCTTTCACTTACCTCGCCCCGCCGCCGGTCGTCACCACGCTTGCTCCGACCAACACCGGTCCCACTTCGGGCGGCACGGACCTCTACATTGGCGGTTCGGGCTTCCTGCCGGAGAGCCAGGTGTTCATAGGCGGCAGTCGGGCGCTGCCAACCCGCTACATCAACGCCACCACGCTGTGGGTCGCCACGCCCCCCGGTTTCCCCGGCAAAGCCGACGTCACTGTCGTCAACCCGGGCAACCGCGTCGGCACGAAAGCGCAGGCTTACACTTACGTCGGTGACAAGGCGCCGCCGCCGCAGGTGGCGGTCGTTTCGCCCGACCGCGGTCCGGTGGCGGGAGGCACGCCAATCACCGTGTCCGGCCAGAACTTCCTGCCCGGCGTGAAGGTCTGGGTGGGGGGAAAAGAGGCCACGCCCGTGACCCTGCATTCGCCGATCGCGTTGTCCGCCGTCACTCCCTCCGGCACCGCCGGCGTTACCAACGTGATCGTGGCCAACAAGGACGGTCATTCTTCGACGAATGCGACGGGCTTCGCGTATGTCTCGACGGACCCCCCTTCGATCCAGCAACCGCCGGTGGACCAAGTGGCGATGGTGGGAGAGACGGCGATGTTCTCCGCCCAGGCCGCGGGCGCGGCGCCGCTGGCGTATCAGTGGCTTCGGAACGGACAAGCCCTGACTGACGGCGCGCACTATTCCGGGACGCACACCAACACGCTGACGATCCTCGACCTGACGACCAACCTGGCCGGCGTGTACCGACTCGAAGTGAGCAACGCCTTCGGCCAGGTCGAGAGCGCGCCAGCCCGGCTGGAGGTGCTGCGGAACCAGCCCTTGCCAGGTGTGTGGGCGACACGCGACGTAGGCAGCGTCGGGACGGCGGGGCAGGTCGCTTTCGACGCGGGCGCGTTGGTCATCGAGGCCGACGGCACCAACATCGCCGCCACCGCCGATGCGTTCCGTTTTGTCTGCCAGCCGATGGTCGGCGACGGCGAGATTCGGGCGCGGATCGCGCGGTTGGACCCGACGCACCCGGAAGCGCTGGCGGGCGTGATGATGCGGGAGGACTTGTCGCCCAAGTCGGCTCACGCCTTCGTGGGCGTGACGGCCGGCAGAGGCAGTGCCCTGCTGAGCCGGTCGCGTTACGGAATCACCACCGCCAGCGTGGCGCCGGCGGACGGCGTCACCGCGCCTCGCTGGGTGAACCTGCGGCGGCACGGCGAATGGTTGGCGGGCTACGGCTCGACGGACGGAGTTCAATGGACACTGGTGGGGGCGGCGCGGGTCCCGATGACCGATGCGGTCCAGGTGGGTTTGGCGGTGAGTTCCCATGTTGCCGACGTGTTGACCACCGCGGTTTTCGAGCAGGTTGAAGTGATGGCGGGTACGCCCGCACTGACTGGGGGCTTGGAGCGGGAGGGCTGGAACACCCGCAATGAGTTGGACCACTCGATTGCCGGTTGGCAAACCAACCCGCAGTACGGAGGACCGCCGGTGTTGCTGGACGTGATCCCCCAGATCGAAGTGAGTCTCACCCCGCCGGGCCTCTGGTGGAACCACTATGGCGAGCGCCTTTCCGGCTATGTGGTTCCCCCCGTCACCGGCGAGTACGTCTTCTACCTCGCCGCGGACAACGAGGCCGAGCTTTGGCTCAGTCCGAACGAGGACCCGACGCAGAACCAGAAGATCGTCGAGGTGACTGCGGCAACGGCCTTCCGGGCGTGGCCGCAGCACCCCTCGGCCCCCATCCAACTCGAAGCCAACCGCCCGTATGCTGTCGAGGTTCTGCACCTCCAGCACTGGGAGGGCAGCCACTTGGGCGTGACCTGGAAGCTCCCGAACGCGGCCGCGCCCGCCGCCGGAGCGGACCCGATCGGGGGCGCGCATCTGGCGTGGCGCCTCGCCGGTTCGAGCGCGCCCGCGCTTCGTTCCGCCCCAGCCGGCCAATCCCGGTTCTTCGGGGCGCAAGCAACGTTCACGGTCCACGCCGAGGGAGCGCCACCGCTGCAGTACCGCTGGCAAAAGGACGGTGTCGAACTCACCGATGGCGAGCGCATCCGCGGCGCCGACACCGCGTGCCTGACGGTCCAAGACCTGCGCGCATCCGATGCGGGCGATTACCGCGTCACCGTGAGCAACGCGCAAGGCGAACTCCACGCCGGTCCGGCCCGGCTCACGGTGATTCCCCCCCCAAACACACCCGCGCTCACTCAGAGTCGGGATTTCCTCACTGGAGGCGAGCCGGGAGTATCGAGCTATGCGGACGGCGTGTACACGATTCAGGGGAGCAGCCGCTTCGTCTATGCCCCGTTGACGGGCGACGGCGGAATCGTGGCCCGCCTCACCAGCTTCGATGACGCGAAGACCCAGTACTCCGCCGGTTTAGGAGTCCTCGAGAAGTTGGACCCCGCTTCGGCAATTCTCTCGCTGTTGCTGAGCGGCAGTGAGGACGTGGTTTGGTCCTATCGCCCCGCCGGCGGGTCCAGCACGACCCTGTTCGGCGGCGAAGGGCGCGTTCCCTACTGGCTGCAAGTGACCCGCCAGGGCCCGTGGTTCACCGCGCGCAAGTCGCTCGATGGCGTCACGTGGGACTTGGTGAACCGGTGCACCAACAGCCTGCCGTTGACGGTTCAAATGGGGTTGGCGGTCGGGACCGGCGCGGTCACCAATCTCACTCGCGCCACGTTCGACAGTGTCCAACTCGGCTCGCTGGCGGAAAGCACGCTCGGTGGATTGCTCCGTGAGGCCTGGGCCGAGGGCGGCTACAACATCAGCGACCTCGTGAGCAATCCCAAGTATCCCCATGCGCCGGCCTCGCAGAGCATCATCACCCAGTCTCTGACCGACGACGTCCCGCCTGCCACGGTGTGGAACAGTTACGGCCAACGCCTCTCGGGCTATCTCATCCCGCCCGTCACGGGCGACTACGTCTTCTACCTCGGAGGGGACAACGCGGCGCAACTGTGGCTGAGTGGCACGACGGACCCCGCCGGCAAGCAGCTTATTGCCGAAGTCACCACCGCGACCGCTTACCTGGACTGGAACAGCACCAACGGCCCGACCCGCTCAAACCCCATTCACATGGAAGCCGGCCGATGGCGCTATGTCGAAGTCCTGCACGTCCAGCAATGGGAGTCGAGTTGGGTCGGCGTCAATTGGAAGCGCCCGGACACCGATATGCCGGTGATCGGTGACCGCGGCATTCCGGGTCGCTACCTGGCCTACGCGATCCCGGGTCACGACGCGCCGGTCATCGTGCAGCAGCCTTCGGACGCCGCGCGCGGCGTGGCCGACACCGTGACGTTCGGTGTGTTGGCGTCGGGCACGCCGCCATTGTCCTATCAATGGCGCAAGGGCAACACCGACCTCGCCGATGATGCGCGGTTCGCGGGGACCAAGACCCGCGAATTGACCATCGCGAACCTCCAGGTGAGTGACTCCGGCTACTACAGCGTGGTGGTCACCAACGTGTTTGGTCAAACCAACAGCGTGGCGGCGGGCCTCGACGTCAAGTCCTGCGAGCCGGCGCCGCCCGGGCTGGCTGGCTGGTGGCCGGGCGACGGCAATCCGGATGATCTGGTGGGCGCTGCCCACGGAACCAATCAGGGTGGCGTGCTCTACACCGTCGCCCAGGTTGGCCAGGGATTCACCTTCGACAGCAATGACGATCGGGTGGTGATCCCGCACCGGGCGGCCTTCAATCCCGCCAAACCAGGATTCACGGTCCAGTTTTGGATGAAGGGCGGCAAGGACCAACCCGAATGGATCGCTGCTCTGGTCGAGAAATCTCATGGCGGCGACGGCACCGGGTGGGCCGTGCAGGTGGCGAGGGGCGACGGCACAATCCGCTGGGCAGTCTTTGGAGCGAGCGCGGAGATTACCGCCGGCGTGGATTCCTTGAACGACCAATGGCACCACGTCGCGGGAGTGTGGGACGGCGCCAACACGCTGCGGCTTTACGTGGACGCCATCCGGTGCGGCGCCGCGAACCTGACCTCGCCGAGCAACAACACACGTCCGCTGAATGTTGGATTCTGGTGGAGTGGCGGCCGCGGTTTTCGCGGGCAGATCGACGAGTTGGCGATCCACGACCGGGCTTTGAGCGAGACCGAGATCACGGCAGTGTACCTCATGGGGTCGGCCGGGATGTGCAAAACGCTTCCCCCGACGCTTTTCGCCCAACCGCGGGACGTCACCCGTGGCCCGGGCGGCACGGCGACCTTCAGCGTTCAGGCGGGCGGAACCGCGCCACTCACTTACCGCTGGGCCAAGGACGGCCTCGCCCTGGTGGACGACACGCAAGTCGCCGGTGCTTACACCGCCACGCTGACCCTGTCCAACGTGACGGCGGCCGATGCCGGGCGCTACACGGTCACGGTAACGAACCCTCACGGCGCCGCCGTCTCCGATCCAGCGACGCTGGCCATCGCGACCGAATGCTTCCCCCCACCCGCGAGTCTCGTTGGGTGGTGGCCGGGCGATGGCTCGGCTCAGGACTCGGTTGGAGGCAACCACGCCACCAACACAACGGGGGTCTCGCACACCGCGGGCCGGGTCGATCAATCGTTCGTTTTCGACAACAACAATGACCGACTGATCGTCCCGCACCGTGAGGCATACAACCCCACCTTGCCGGGGTTCGCCGTTCAGTTCTGGATGAAGGGGACCAAGGCCCAGCCGGGTGGTTCGTGCACTTTGGTCGAGAAATCACACGGTTGGGTGGACAACACCGGCTGGGCGGTGCAGGTAAGCGCCGGCAACGGGATCATCGCCATCAACATCGGCAACGGCAGCGGGTTCCCCGGCGTCGGCTCCAGCGTGGACGTGCTGGACGATCGCTGGCACCACTACGCCGCCACGTGGGACGGCGCCACCATCCGGCATTACGTTGACGCCGTGCCGCAGGGCACCGCTGCCTTGGCCGCCCCGGTCAACAACCCGCGTCCGCTCAACCTGGGCTTCACCTGGGGCGGGGGCAATCCTCAGCGGTTCTTCCGCGGTCAGATCGATGAGTTGGCGATCCACGACCGCGCCCTCTCGGCGGAGGAGGTTGCTCTCTTGCACGCCCTGGGCGCCCAAGGCGCCGGCTTGTGCAAGGCGCCGACGATCATTCAACCGCCGGTGGACCAGATCGTAACCGCGGGCGACGCCGCGACCTTCAGCGTCATCGCGAGCGGTGGCTTGCCCCTGACCTACCAGTGGTCCAAGGAGAACGTGGTGTTGACTGACAGCGCCCATGTCTTGGGATCGACGTCGCCAACCCTCACCGTGCCGAGCGCCCAGCCGTCCGATGCCGGTGGATACTCGGTCCAGGTTGGCAACGCCCGCGGCAGCGTCTCCGCGGGACCAGCCCGCCTGACGGTTAATCCGGCGAGCGGTGGAGGCGATTGGATGTGGGGCCAACAGTCGACGAGCCTCAACGACTGGACTGAGGCCTGGGCGGCGACGACCGACGCCACAGGCAATGTTTATGTCAGCGGCACGTTCAAGGGCGTAGTGAACTTCGGCGCCTACCGCCTCACGGCCCTCGCGCCCTCGGACTTCTTCCTGGCCAAGTACAGCCCCGGCGGAACGGTGCAGTGGGCGCGCCAGGGCGGTGTGACCGACACCTGCTTCACGAACCTCATCGCCACCGCCGCCTACGGCGTGGCCGTGGACTCCTCGGGCAACACCTTCGTTGCCGGCAGTTTTGCCGGCACGAACTTCCCGTTTGGAGTCTATGCCGTCACCAGCGCCGGCGACGCCGACATCTTCCTGGCCAAATACGACCCCAACGGGATGCTCTCGCACACCTGGACCGCACGCGCCGGCGGCACCGGCTGGGACGCCGCTCAGGCCCTGGCCATCGACGGCGACGACAACCTTTATCTCACCGGTCAACTGGGTTCCGATACGGCGGACTTTGGCGCCAACGTCGCGCGCCGGGCGGGCGGCGCCGACGTCTTCGTCGCCAAGTACAACTCCGCCGGCGCAAACCTCTGGGTCCGCACGGCCGGCGGTCCGCGGCACGACATGGGTTACGGCATCGCCGCGGATGCGAGTGGGAACTCTTACCTGGCCGGTTACTTTCAGGGCCGCGCGCGGTTCGGCGACCAAACCGTCACCGCCGCCGGTTTGAGCGACGTCTTTCTCGCCAAGTACAACTCGGACGGGACTTGCGAATGGGTCCGGTCCGCCGGCGGCGCGGCCAATGAAAGCGCCTTCGCCGTCACGCTTGTCGGCGTGGACCGACTCGGCCTCACAGGCTATTTGCAGGGCGCGGCGACCTTCGGCACAACCAGTCTCCCTTCGCCCGGCGCCGGCCATACGGATCTTTTCGTCGCGCAATATGATCGGTCGGGCAGTCTGCTCTGGGCACGCACGGCGGGCGGCACCAACGTATACGGACGGGCGCTGGCCACGGACCAGATCGGACGGCTCTGTGTCACCGGCATCCTCGGCGGCACGGCGGAATTCAGCGGCCACCCGCTGAGCAACTCGGAGGCGGTCGATCTCTTCCTCGCCGCTTACGACACCACGGGCGACGTCGCCTGGAATCGTGCGGGGGGCCAGCCGTACGCCTACGCGAACGGGCTCGCCTGCGACGCCGCAGGCAATCTGATTGCCGTCGGTGCCTTCAGCGGCCGGGCACAGTTCGGGCCAGACCTGCTAACGCAGCCGAACGGTTTGGCGGCGGTCGTGGCCAAGGCCGGCGCGACGGGCGGCGGCGGCACGGGCGGTTGCGCGGCTCCACCCGGCGGCCTGCTCGGTTGGTGGCCCGGTGACGGCAGCGCCAGCGACTTGGCCGGCGCCAATTCCGGCACGTTGCTCAATGGCGCCACCTACGCCGCGGGCAACGTCGGCCAGGCCTTCCGGTTCGACGGTGTGGATGATGCCGTGGACCTGGGCACCAAGCTTGTGCTCGGCCCCGCGTTCACCGAGATGGCCTGGATTCTGTCGCAGGCTCAGGATGACATCGAGCACGGTTTCCTGGGTCACGAGCCGGCGGGGGGCAACAAGCAGCGCGCGCCCAGCCTCTCTGTCTATCAGCGAAACCGGCTGCGTGCTGGCTTCGGCGACGGCTCGAACTGGAATGAACTCACGACGGACCCGCTTCTTAAACTCGATGCGTGGAATCACGTCGCGGCGACTTTCGACCGCACCAACTACGTCGCCTATATCAATGGCGTCGCGGTGCTCAGCACGAACGCCTGCCAGGGCCGTGTCCCGTGTGCGACGCCGCTCCGTTACATCGGGCGGGTGAACGACTGCTTCGCCGGACTCGTGGACGAGATCGCGGTCTTCAATCGGGCGCTGAACGCCACCGAGATCGGGGCGATCCATGCCGCCGGCCACGACGGCATGTGCGCCGATCTGCCGCCGGTCATTCTCGCCCATCCAATCGATCAGGCCAAGGACGAGGGCGCCACCGCGGCCTTCCTGGTGATGGCGCGGGGAAGCGAACCGCTGACGTATCAATGGTGGAAAGGTGACAGTGCGTTGACCAACGACGCGCGGGTCAGCGGCGCGCAAGCCGCCAGCCTGGGCCTCGCCAATCTCCAGGCCGCGGATGCCGCCAGCTATCGCGTCGTGGTCCGCAACGCGCGAGGCACAGCCGAGTCCCAGCCAGCCTGGTTGCAGGTGCGGTCTCCCAACTGCACGCCCCAGCCATCCGGACTGCTGGCTTGGTGGCCGGCCGAAGCGAACGCGGAGGATGCTTCCGGGTCGGGGCATGCCGGGGCGCTGAGCGGCAACGCCGGCTACGCCGCCGGCAGGGTGGGGCAGGCGTTCAGCTTCAACGGCGGGGTGGACGGCGTCCTCTTGGCCCAGAACGCGCTGAACTCGAGTCTCGCGGCCCTAACCATCGAGGGCTGGGTCTGGCCCGACGAGTTGGGCCATCTCGACAGCGGCGGTTATCGCCATGGCCGGACGCTCTTCTCGACCACCCAGGACGCCGGGTATGCCTTGCGCGTGATGGACGGCTGGCTCGAGGCCGACCTGTGGTTGACAGGCGGTCGAGTCGCACTCCTGCTGACCAACACTCTGCCGGTTCCGCTGCGCGCGAGAGCCTGGGCGCACGTCGCGCTTGCGTACGACGGCGCCCAAGTCCGGGGCTACGTCAACGGAAGCCTCGTCGGGATCGCCGCGGCGTCCGGAACCATCATCGCACCAAGCACGGCCCGGACGGTGATCGGCAACGAAGCGAACGCCACGGGCGTCGAGGGCGGGGACTGGGGATGGCGCGGACGCATCGACGAGTGGTCGGTGTACAACCGCGCTCTGACAGCGGCGGAAGTCAGCGCCATCGCCAGCGCCGGGGCGGGCAAGTGCCGCGGCGACCTGCCCGCGATCGTCGCGCAGCCGGAGTCGGTCACGACGCACGCCGGCGCGGCGGTGACCTTCAGCGTGCAGGCTTCGAGCGCGGGGCCGATGACCGCCCAGTGGCTCAAGGACCGCCAGCCGTTGCGCGGGGCGACCAGCCTGGCGCGCCTCGACGAGCTCGGCGGCGGGCTCAACTACT
>DAOOQY010000012.1:16555-18253 GCA_035389025.1 Verrucomicrobiota bacterium | reverse complement strand
AGCAGGCGGGGTGCTCATGGCCCGGTGTGGAGCTTCTGGAGTTGGCGCAAGGCGGACTTGACCCTGGCTGCGATGGCGTGGAGGTCGTGGCTGGTGGCGCCGGGGGCGTAGCGCTGCTGGTTGCATGCCTTGAACAGTTCATGGAGGTCGGCGATCAGTTCTGGCGGGACGTCGTATTCGCGCAACTGGTTCTCGAGCACGGCCTCGGTGATGGCGGCTGAGGGGAGATCGAGCCGCTCGCCCAGTTGCTCCTGCAAGAGGCGAAAGACAACGGCGAAGAAGCCGTCGGCGTCGCCTCTGGCGGCGTGTTCCGACAGTTCGCCGAGGCCCTGGCGGATCACGCGTTGAACAGCCGCGCGCCGAACCGCGCGGGGGTGGGTGGCGAGGTGTTCGCGGCGTTTGCGCCATGCGAAGGCTGCGCCGAGCAGGAGCAGCGGGACCAGTTGGAGGGCGAGGAAGGAGTGGCGGAGCAGGAGGGGCGGCCGGATTTGGGCCAATGCGCCCATCCGCTGTTTGAGACCAACGATGTCGTCAGGCGGGGCAGGGGAGGACTGGCTCGATGAAGGGGGGGCGGGGGAAGGCGCCAGCGCATTCGCGCGTCCGGCGGGTCTGACGACGATGGGCGTGGGCGGGTGGGTGAGCGTTCGATACGCCTTGAGCGCGGGGTCGAAGAAGGCGAAGGAGAGCTCCGGGAGGGTCTTCACGCCGACGTTCTGCGGGACGACATCGTACTGGAATAGCTTGGCGCCTTCCACGCCCAGCGGATCGGTGGTCTCGATCTCGGTCGTGGGCGGGTATGTTGTGAAATCGCGCCAATGATCCAGCGGGGGGAGGTTGACGCTCTCGAGGGCGCCTTTGCCTGTCACCTGCACTTTGAGCCGGATGGGCTCACCGACGGCGACGTTGGTGGGGCTGGCCGTGACCGAGAATGCGAAGTCGCCGACCGCCCCGGCGAACTCCGTGGGCCGGTTGTCCTTGGGCAGGGGCTGAACTTCGAGAGTGAGAGGATCGCTGGTCAGCTTGACAGGGCGCAATTCGTAACGCGGCCTGAAAGGACTGTCGAAGAAGTCCTCGAACGGGTCGCCTGTCCGCCTGCGTTCGGTCGGAATGCGCAGGGAGAGCCGGCATTCGGCAGGGCCGAGTTCGAGGATGCCCTCGCGGTTCGCGACGGCTGTGGTCATGAGCGAGATCAGGTGATAGACGGCGTTGCCGATCTGCATCTGGCGGGGCGCGGATTGCTGCGCCTTGCCGAAGGTGAATCCGGCCCCCGGCAGCGGCTGCATCTGGATGTCTTGTCCGCTCACAACGTAGAGCTGGGTCTCGATCGGGAGGACTTCGCCGACATAGACGTTGGTCTTGGCGGCGGCCAGGCGCAGGAAAGCGAGTTGCCCCTCCGCTTCCGATTCCGTCACCTGGGCATCCGCCTTGACGACCTTGAGAGTCAGCGGTTCGGTCGAGAGCTTGTCGTTGCCGATTGGCGCGACGATGCGCGGGATGGTGTAGTCGCCCGGCTGGCTGGCGGTGACGAAATAGAACAGGGTCAGGACCGACGACTGCTGGCGATTGACCAGGCGGATCGAAGAACCCTGGCCGCCGTAGGTGAACTGCACATTGGGCATTCGCGGAAAGGCCGGGGCCTCGGAGGGCTGACAGTTCTCGAAATTCAGCGAGAGTTTGGCGCTTTCGCCAACACGGATT
>DAOOQY010000012.1:10083-16455 GCA_035389025.1 Verrucomicrobiota bacterium | reverse complement strand
CGTGTCACCAGTCCCGCCGCAGTCCCGACGGCGTGCGCTGGGCTTCGGGAGGCACGAAGATCATCGGGCGCTCCTCGGATCTCGCCGCTTCCAACAACTGCCGGGCCTGTTCGGGCGTCATCTGTCCCGGGATCACGCGGCCCATGGCTGCATTGGTCTCCTGCGAGGCCGGTGGCTGTTGATTGCGCGGCTTGGGTTGGGCCTCTTCGCGTTCATTGGGTTCGCGCCTTTCCTCCGGCTTGGCCTCTTTCTCCTCCTGGGCCGCAGGCTGCGGTTGCTTGTCCTGCCGGGATGGGTCCCGGGGCTGCGGTTGCGGCTGGCCGGATTCCTTCTCGTCTTTCTGCTGCTGTTGGTTCTGCTGTTGTTGTTGTTGTTGCTGTTCTCGTTCTTGTTCGCTTTGGTTCTGGTGTTGTTCGTCCTGCTGCTGTTGTTGCTGACGCTCCTGTTGTTGCTTCTGTTTGTCGGTTTTGTCCTGATTGGGCTGCGATTGGTCCTTCTGATCCTGGGACTGCTCCTGGTTCTGGTTCTTGTCCTGCTGTTGCTGTTGCTGCTGTTGTTGCTGCTTGCGGAGTTCCTCGATCTTCGTGGCGACCAGGTCGCGATTGAACTGGGCGTCGGCGTCTTTGGGATCGAGTTTCAGGCTGCTGTCGTAATGGCGCAGGGCGTCTTCCCAATGAGCCAGCGTGTTGGTGGCGGCTGGGGCGCGTTCGCCCAGGCGGTACTGGGTGTTGGCCAGGTTGTAGTAGGCGCGGGCGAGGAGTTGCGGATCGGAAGAAAGGACGGCTGAGTTGAGGGCCGCGGCTGCCTCGTCAAGCCGTCCGGCGCGGTAGGCGGCCGTGCCGGCGTTGTAGTGGAGGCGCGGATCGTCGGGTTTCTTTTCGAGCAGACGACGGTATTCCTGCTCGGCATTCGAGAAGTTGCCGGACTCGAAATCCCGGAGGGCTTTGTGGGCGGAGGCGCAGGCGCCGTCAGGGATCAGCAGGAGGGCGAGCAGGGTGACCATTGTGCGCAAGGCTGCGTTCGCGGCATTCACAGTCGCCTCCGTGCGCCGGACGCGCTGGCGTTCGTTGACGAACATCTCGGCGAGCAGGAGGAAGATCGCCAGGCCGAGCGGCCATTGAAAGCGCTCGTAGTATTGGCGGAAAAGGCGGGCGGCGTGCTCGCTGCGGGGCAGAGGGGCCAGCCGGACCTCGTAGAGGAGCTTCAACGGATCCGGCCCGCTGAGGCGCAGCAGATCGCCCTTGGTTTTGGCGGCGATTTGCTCGAGCAACTGCATGTTGAGTTTTGAGACGACCGTCTGGCCGTCAAAGTCTGACAGGTAAGTGGTTTTGCCCTGCTCGTCAACCACGCGCAGACGGTCACCTTCGAGCGTGCCGACGCCGACGGGGAAGACCAGGATTCCGGCATCGGCGGCGCGTGCGGCGGCTTCGAGCACGCCGGCCTCGTGATCCTCGCCATCGGTGAAGAGAACGAGAATCTTATGGTTGTCTTCGCTCTCCTTGAAGGCGCGGATGGCGGTGTCGATGGCCTCGGCGATGGCCGTGCCGCCTTGGGGGATGGTGTCGACATCGAGGTAATTGACGCTTTCGGCGAAGGCGTTGTCATCGAGCGTGAGGGGGCATTGGAGGAACGCGGTGCCCGCGAACGCAATCAGCCCGAGTCGATCCGAGCGTGCGGCGCGCATCAGGTCCAGAGCGGCGAGTTTGGCCCGGGCGAGCCGGTTGGGGGCCGCGTCGGTGGCCAGCATGCTGCGGGAGGTGTCGACGGCCACCAGGATGTCCAATCCGCGCTGATGGACTTCTTCCCAGGCGAATCCGAGTTGGGGGCGGGCCAGGGCGAACAGGATCAAGGCCACGGCGGCGCCGAGAAAGACCAGGCGCAGCTTTTGTCGACGGGCCGACACGCCGACTGTCAACTGGGCGAGCAGTCGGGATTGGACGAACTGGGCGATCATCGCCTGTTTCTTGCGCCAGGCCCAAACCAGGAACCAGGCGAGCAGGGGCACGACGGCCGCCAGCAGCCAGAGCATTTGGGGATGGGCGAAGGTCATTGGTCAGGGCAATTTGCGCCAGACCGTCTGGCTGAGGATGATTTCGAGCATGAGGATGAGGAAGGCGGGGAGGGCCAGCCAGGGGAACAGTTCCTTGAAGCGCTGATACTTCTTGGCCTCGACCTCCGTCTTTTCGAGCCGGTCGATCTCGTCGTAGATTTCGCGCAGTTTGGCGGTGTCGGTGGCGCGGTAGTAGGCGCCGCCGGTGCGCTGGGCGATCTGCCGCAGCGTGTCTTCGTCGATATCGACATCGATCTGCTGGTAGCGTTTGTAGCCGAAGGGGTCGATGTAAGGCATGGGCGCCTTGCCGCGGGTGCCGACGCCGATGGTATAGACTTTCACACCGAGGGCCTGGGCCGCTTCGGCGGCGGTGGCTGGCGGGACTTTGCCCGCGTTATTCTGGCCGTCGGTCATGAGGATCACGATCCTGCTTTTGGCCTGGAGGTCGCGCAGGCGATTGAGGGCTGCGCTGAGGGCGGAGCCGATGGCGGTGCCGTCCTCGATGGTGCCCAGGTTCAACCGTTCGATTGTTTCGAGGAGGAACTCGTGGTCGAGCGTGGGCGGTGCTGCGATGTAGGGGCGTCCGGCGAAGGCGACCAGGCCGATCCGGTCGTTCTTGCGTTTGTGAACGAATGTGCGGAGCACTTCCTTGGCCACCTGAAGGCGGTTGGCCGGCTTGTCGCGGAGTTGGAAGTCCTCCGACTTCATGCTGCCCGAGAGGTCGAGTGCCACCACGATGTCGACGCCGCTGGCTTTCACTTTGGCCTCGCCCAGGCCGATCTGGGGACGTGCCAGGGCGATGATCAACAGGGCGAGCGCAAGCCAGCGCATGCGGCGCAGGATGGCGCCGACGTGAGATTGGGTGAGGCCGGAGATGCCTTTGACCAGGGCCACCGAGGAGTAGAGGAAGGCGGGTTGGCCGCCGAGCCGGCCTTTGAGCCAGGCAGCCACGGGCAGAAGCACCAGACCAAGGAGAAGCCATGGATGGGCGAAGTGCATATCAGCCGTGAGGGGATGGGTTGAATGCGGCGGCGGCCGGGGCTTCGCCTTGCTGAAAGCGATCGGATTCGAGGCTCTCGAGACGGCTCCCGCCGCGGGCGGAAGGCGGGGTCTCTGGGCTCGGGGGGGCGGCGTCGGAGCTGAGCGGATGGGGCTCCGTCTCGTCCACCAACCGGAGGGCGGCGGCGTGCAATTCGAGAAGCTCGACCTCGGTTGGTTCGTAGCGGGCGAACTTGACGAGGTCGCAGCGGGAGAGGAAATCGCCCAGGCGCGCCTTCTGGTCGGCGCCGAGCCGTTCGCTGGTTTGGAGTTCGAGGAGAAACTCCTCGGTTGTGCGCTCGGGGGCATGCAGGTCGAACCGCTCTTCCAGATAGGCGCGCAGGGCGTTCGAGACGGCGACGCAGAACGGCTCGGGCTGGCTGAGGAACTTGAGGGCGGCCTGGAGCTTCTCTCGAGCGCGGACGTGGGCCGGCACAGAGGGGACGCTCGGGGGCCGGGTTCGAGCGCGGCGCCACCTGGTCCAGGCGGCCCAGGCGCCGAGGAGGAGCGCGAGGAGCGCCAGGGCCCACGCCGCCCAGACCCAGGGGTTGGGAATCTCGACGGGCGGCTTGGCGTCGCGAATGTCGAGTTCGGCCGCGGCGTTGGTGGCGGGCGCCGACTGGGGCGGAGTGAGAATCTTGAGTGGAGCGCGCGTGGCCATGTCAACCGTGACGGCGGCGCTTTTCGCGCATCTCGAAGAAGCGCCCCAAAGCCGCCGCGTAGGGGCGATCGGTTCGCAGTTGGATGGAATCGACCTTGGCGGCGCGAAAAATCTTCAGGAGGTCGCGCTGGAACCGTTCCTGTCGCTGGACGAATGCCTTTCGTTTGCGGTCGTCGCCGGTGTTGACTTCCACCACCTCGCCGGTCTCAGCGTCCTTGAGCACGAGGTAGCCGAGGTTGGGCAGGGCAAGTTCGAAACGGTCGATGATCTGGGCGGCGACGACGTCGTGGCGGCGGTTGGCCTGACGCAGGCAGGCGAGCGAGGCCTGGGCGAGGGTTTCGGAAAGGACAACGCGGCGGCGGAGGTGCGCGGCCATTTCCCTGCGGGTTGGAGTTGTCTGGCCCAGGAAATCGGAGAGGACGACCACGATGGCGCGGTGAGGCACGACGCGGCTGAGGAACTCGAGCGCGTTGTTCAAGTCCGTGCCGGCGCGGCGCGGCTCGCAATAGAGGATGTCGCGAATGACGCGCAACACGTGGCGTCGTCCCTTGTGCGGGGGGATGTATTTCTCGACCGTGTCGGTGAAGAGGATCAGGCCGACCTTGTCGTTATTGCGGATGGCCGAGAAGGCGAGGACGGAGGCGACCTCGGCGGCCAGTTCGCGCTTGGATTGTTCTCCGGAGCCGAACAGCCCGGACCCGCTCAGGTCGACGACGAGCACGACGGTCAGTTCGCGTTCCTCGACGAACTTCTTCACGAACGGGTGGTTCATCCGCGCCGTGACGTTCCAGTCGATGAACCGGATTTCGTCGCCGGGCTGGTACTCGCGCACCTCGTCGAAGTTCATCCCCTGGCCTTTGAAGACGCTGTGGTAGCGTCCGGCCAGCGCCTCGCTCACGAGCCGGTTGGTGCGCAGCTCGATGAGGCGGATTTTCTTAATGATGTCTTTGGGAATCATCGGCGCGTCCGCAACAGCGCGGGCCCGGTTGCTCGCGAAGCCCTCCGGCGGCCCTCATGGCACCGGCAGTTCGTCGAAGATGCGTTGGATGACGGTCTCGGAGGTCTTGTCCTCCGCCTCGGCCTCGTAGGTGACCGTGACCCGGTGACGGAGGACATCCATGCCGATGGTTTTGACGTCCTGGGGTGTGACGTAGCCGCGCCCGCGCAGGAACGCATGCGCCTTCGCGCAGAGCGTCAGGCCGATCGTTGCGCGCGGGGAGGCGCCGAGTTCGATGAACTCGCGCACGGGAATCTTGTATTTGTCCGGCTCGCGGGTGCAGCAGACGAGATCGACGATGTAGTCCTTGACCTTGTCGTCGATGTAAATCTCGTTGATCACCTCGCGCGCCTGGAGGATTTGTTCGGGCATGACCACCGGGTTGGTGTGGGGTTGGCCGGTGGTGCGCGCCATCAAATCGAGAATCTGACGCTCCTCGTCGCGGGACGGGTATCCGATTTTGAGCTTGAGCATGAAGCGGTCCACCTGCGCCTCGGGCAGGGGATAGGTGCCTTCCTGTTCGATCGGGTTTTGCGTGGCGAGGACCAGGAACGGCTCATCGAGCGGGAAAGTCTCGTCACCGATGGTGACCTGCCGTTCCTGCATGGCCTCGAGCAGGGCGCTCTGGACCTTGGCGGGCGCGCGGTTGATTTCGTCGGCCAGGATGAAGTTTGCGAAGATGGGGCCCTGGCGGACCGTGAACTTGCGCGTCGTGGGCGTGTAAATCTGGGTGCCGACCACGTCGGCAGGCAGCATGTCGGGTGTGAACTGGATGCGACTGAATCGGGTGGCGACGGCCGCGGCGAGGGACTTGACCGAGAGCGTCTTGGCCAAGCCGGGGACGCCTTCGAGCAGCACATGGCCGTTGGCGAGCAGACCCACCAGCAGCCGCTCGACAAGATAGTGTTGACCGACCACCACCCGCCCGATTTCCTGGACCAGGGGCCGGGTGAAGGCGCTCGCGCGCTGCACCCTCTCGCTGATCGCGTTGATATCCATGCTCATCGGCTCGAATCCTACGGGATCATTGACATCAAAACCAGCAAATGTGTTCGGCGGAACTCAATGCGAAACGCGAAGCCACCCCGCGCACAGGAAACCCCCGTCCCGGCGCTTCCACCCGCGTCTTGACAGCGCAAGGGACCGCTCGATCAGCCCGCGCCCCGGCACTGGTGGCGCGCGTGCGGGCAAAAACCAAAGTCAGCCAGGCGCCGCTCGGGGCGCCTTGAGCCATCTCACGCAGTTCCGTTCGCTCGATTGTCGGTGCTGCGACGCCGAAGGACGGGGCATCCGCCCGGCTGCACGCCGGCGCGTCAGTTCTCCTTTTCCGCCTTGCTCTTGCGCTTCAGATCGGCCCGATGCGCGCGTTCGTAGGTCTGGATGTCCTTGAATCGGCCCTTGGCATCCCTGACGGCGTAGAGTTTCTTGCCTGCGCTGCTGCGGTGCGTTGTGCGTTGTGCTTTGCCTGCCATATCGTGACCTTTTTGCTTTTTGGTTGTCTCTTCACCGTCCCGAAAAGCCTTTCCGGCTCGCGCAAGCCAGTCCGGTGACTCGCGTTGCGCAATCGCGCCGAACAGTGGGATGAAAGCAATCGCTCGCGCGCTGTCAAGGCTCCTTGCAGACCCG
>DAOOQY010000012.1:0-9983 GCA_035389025.1 Verrucomicrobiota bacterium | reverse complement strand
GAACAGTGGGATGAAAGCAATCGCTCGCGCGCTGTCAAGGCTCCTTGCAGACCCGCTCGAAGTTCCCGTGTTGTCGGCAGGAATCCAATTCGCGCCGCGTGGGGCCTGCCTGCGGCGAGGAATCCGGCGCGGTGTCGTAGTCGAGTGGTCCATGACTCGAGTCTTGAACCGGGGCGTCGGCGGCGATTTACTGCCCGCACGCGTTCGCGCGCGGCGGGTCCGGGTGCGGTGCGCGGACGGGATTGATCACATGAAACTGCAAATCATTGATTGGTGCATCGTTGCGGCCTCGCTGTGTGTCTGCTTCATTCCCGCCCTTTTCTTCGGAAAACGCGCCGGCAAGAACACGTCCGAGTTTTTCGTTTCGGGGCGTTCGGTGCCCTGGTGGCTGGCCGGATTGTCGATGGTGGCGACGACATTCAGCAGCGACACACCGAATCTGGTCACGGACATTGTGCGGCGCAACGGGGTGGCGGGCAATTGGGTCTGGTGGGCGTTTGTGCTGACGGGTGTGGCGACCGTTTTTTTCTATGCGCGCATGTGGCGGCGGTCGGAGGTGATGACGGACCTCGAGTTTTACGAGCGGCGGTATTCGGGCACGGCGGCGAGCGTGGTGCGGGGCTTTCGCTCGGTTTACCTCGGGCTTTTTTTCAACTGCGTGATCATGGCGACGGTGAACCTGGCGGCGTGCAAGATCGCGAACGTGCTGTTCGGGCTGCCGCGGTGGCAGACGCTGGCAGTGTGCGGGATTCTGAATGTGATTTTCGCGGCGCATTCGGGGCTGTGGGGTGTGCTGGTGATCGACATGATCCAGTTTTTTCTGAAGATGACGGCGGTGATCGCCGCTGCGTACTTCGCGGTGCAGCACGTTGGCGGCTTGAGCGTGATGGTCGAGCGCCTCTCCGGGCCCCTGACTGGTCCCGACGGCCAGACCACGCTGCATTACTTGAATCTCCTGCCCGACTTCACCAACAACTGGGACCTCGCGGTTGCGGTGTTCATCATGCCGCTGGCCGTGCAGTGGTGGGCGACCTGGTATCCCGGGGCCGAGCCGGGCGGCGGCAGCTACATTGCGCAGCGGATGCTGGCCTCGAAATCGGAGAAGGACTCGCTGGGCGCGGTGCTCTTCTTCAACGTCGCCCACTATGTGTTGCGTCCCTGGCCCTGGATTCTCGTCGGCTTGTGCTCGTTGATCGTGTATCCGCAGTTGTCGGACATTCAGAAGGCCTTTCCCAATCTCGATCCGAAGTTGCTCGGGCACGACATCGCCTATCCGGCCATGCTCAAGTTCCTCCCGGTCGGCTTCATCGGGCTGATGGTGGGCGGGTTGATTGCGGCGAATTCATCGACCATTCTGACGCATCTGAACTGGGGGTCGTCGTATCTGGTGCACGATTTCTACCGCCGTTTCATCCGGAAGGACGCGGGTGAAAAGCATTACGTGGCAGTCGGGCGGCTCACCACGGTCGGCCTGTTCCTCGCGTCGAGCGGCATGGTGTATCTGTTGGACACCGCCAAGGACAGCTTCGACATCATCCTCCAGATCGGCGCGGGCACGGGCTTGCTCTATCTCTTGCGGTGGTTCTGGTGGCGCATCACAGCCTGGTGCGAGGTGGTGGCCATGGTCAGTTCGTTCGGCGTTTCTCTGGCTTTGCTCGTTCTCAAGAAACATGCCGGTTACGAAATCTCGACCCACCATGCGCTGATGATCACGGTGGCGGTGACGACCGTGTGCTGGGTTCTGACGGCGTTCCTCGGGCCGCAGACCGACCGGCAGACATTGATCGAGTTCTATCGCAAAGTCCGTCCCTTCGGCCCCGGATGGCGGCGCATTCGGGAGGAAGCGGGTTTGGGAGGGCACGATGTGGTTGCCACGCGCGAGAACATCCCGCTTGCACTGATGGGTTGGACGTCCGGGTGCGCACTGATCTATTCGTCTCTGTTCACCGTGGGCACGTTTCTGTACGGGCGCTGGGTGCAGGCCGGTCTGCTCCTGGCCGTGTGTGTGGTCAGCGGCCTCGTGTTGGTGCGTGTCGTGAACGTGCTGTGGCAAGGTCCGCCGCAACAAGACCGCTCGGTCTGAATGGCGAACGGCCCAGCCGATGGCGGAGCGGGCAGACCCGCAAGGGATTCTTTTCGCGAAGTCTGATCGTCCCGTGCGCGGACCGGGCGCGGAACATGCGGGTCAGGCCGGCGCGCCAGCCAACTCGGGCCAGAGCGCGGCGCCCAGGCGCATTCCGGCGGCGTAGTTGTCGAGGTCGAACTTTTCGTTCGGCGAGTGCGCGTTGTCGTCGGGCAAGGCCAGGCCCAGCAGCAGTGTGTCGGCGCCGAGGATGCGCTTGAAGTCGGTGACGATCGGGATGGACCCCCCTTCGCGCAGCAGAACCGGCTCGCGTCCGAACGCGGTCTTCAGGGCGCGCAGGCCGGCCTGCGCGGCGGGGCTGGTGGGCGAGAACAGGTAAGGCTGGCCGCCATGGCCGGTCTTGATCTCGGCGCGCACGGTGGGCGGGCAGAGGTGTTCGAGGTGTTTTTTGACGAGCCGGAGGATGCGTGCCGGTTGCTGGTTGGGGACCAATCGCACGGTGATCTTGGCGCTGGCCCAGGATGGGACGATGGTTTTGCTGCCCTCGCCCTGGTAGCCGCTGGTGAGTCCGTTGATTTCGAATGTGGGGCGGGCGCTGCGTTGTTCCCAACTCGTATAGCCGCGCTCGCCGTACAACTGCGGCACGCCGAGAAAACGGGCATAGCTCTTCGCATTGAACGGGAGTCGGGCGAGTTGCTTGCGCTCGTAGGACGTGAGCGGCAGCACCTCGTCGTAGAAGCCCGGGACGGTGACGCGTCCGCGCCGATCGCGCATTTGGGCCAGCAGTTGGCAGAGGGCCATCGCCGGGTTGTCGACCGAGCCGCCAAAGATGCCGGAGTGCAGATCGCGGTTTGGCCCGACCAGTTTGATCTCGATGGCTGCGACGCCGCGGAGGGCGTAGGTGAGGGCCGGCAAGCCCGGCGCCGGCATGCCTGTGTCCGAGACGACCACCGCCTCGCAGCGCAAATCCTGGCGGCGCTCCTTCAGGAATCCCGCCAAACTGCGGCTTCCCACCTCTTCCTCGCCCTCGATGACAAAGGTGAGATCGCAGGGCAATTCCGTCCGTGTCCGGAGATACGCCTCGACTGCGTTGAGATGCGCCAGGTGCTGTCCCTTGTTGTCGCTGGCGCCGCGTGCGTACAGGGATCGTCCTTCGATCCGGGGCTCGAAGGGGGCCGATTTCCACAGTTCGAATGGTTCCGGGGGTTGGACGTCATAGTGGCCGTAGACCACGTAATGCGGTTTGGTGCGTCCGCCCGAGCGCGGCGTGCGGGCGAGGACGATTGGGTGGCCCGGGGTTGGGCACAATTGGGCCTCGAGGCCGATGGCCTGGCAGTGCTGGCGCAGCCAATCGGCGCATGCCTGAAGATCGGCGCGGTGATTCGGCTGGGCGGAGACGCTGGGAAACCGGACGTAGGCGCACAGTTCCTCAACGAAGCGGGGTTCATTTGCCGCGAGATAATCGAGTATCGAGTTCATTTTGGTGCTGTCGAGTCGAGGGGGGCGTTGGTGAGAACGGTTGGAATGGACTGGGTTGGCGAAACAGCGGCGCCTGGATTGGCGGCAGCCCCGAACAGGGTTCGGCCATCGATCTTTGGTCTGGGTTCTTTCAGGGTGCCTTCGAAGGTGACAAAGTCAGGGAGCTTGACAAGGGGCTCATCGGCGGTTGCGCCGGACGGCGCGAGCCCCGCCTTGGCCGCCAGGGGCGGGCTCAAGAAGACCTGCACTGGGATTTCGAGTGGGGAATCGCCCAGCAGGGGAGCGAGCGTGATCGCGCCCTGTCCCTGGGCCAGGAACGCCGCGCTCTGGAGGCGTCCCGATTCCAGTTCAATACGGCCACTGGTGGCGCGTCCGCGCGCGGCGATGAGTTGGATGGGTGCTTTGGAGATCTCGGCTGCCCAGCCACCGTCTCCCTCCCGACTCGGAACGGTCGACGAGTTGGTCGAGGCGGCGAGGGCGGTGTTTGGGTCGCGGGTCAACTCGGGGATGCGTTCAAGGACATGGATCAGGGATTTGAGCAGGGGGGTGCGAACGTCGGTGGTGGCGAGGTTGAGGTTGGTGCAGCCCAGATCGAAGATGCCGGCCAGACTCTGCCGCAGACTGGCGCCGTCACTCCCGGTTCCCGCGAATTGCAGGTGCGCGTCGAGATCGCCCGTGATCTGTCCTTTGCGGTCCGGCGCAAACGCATCCACCCAAGGTCCGAGCGGGAGTTTGATCGACTGCACTCTGAGGTTGTAGGACGGAGCCGGGATGCTGGCATCGATTGTGGCGACGGCGGCAAGCGGGGCGCCGTTGGCGGTGAGTTGGAATGGATCGATGACCAGGATGTTGTCGGCGAGTTTCGCGCGGGCCGTCCAGTTGGAAAGGACGGCGTCTTTGGCGTGAAGCCGTCCGACCTGCCAGTCGACGACGCATTCCCGGATGGGGAGATTGATGGCGCCCGACGGCGGCTGGGGGGCATCGGCGGGGGGCGTCGAGGCCAGTGCGGGACGGGCTGGGGCGGCGGTTGGGGCCTGGTTGGTGGCATGCGCATCCAGGATGTCGGACCAATCGAGCGCTTCGGCGGACACCTGCACCTGCCCCACCCACCCGCTTGGGGGGGCCAGGTCGATTCGTCCCCGCACGACCATCTGGTTGGTTGCGCGCGGTGTCGGAGGCAACCTGAGGGCCAATTCCGTCAAATCCACAAGATTCGAGGAGAGGCTGCCATTGAGAGAAAACTCGATGTCCAGAGGTGCGTTGGGCATCAGGCCTGCGGGGTCGGAGACCCGAAGCCCCGTGAGCCGGGTCTGCAATTGCACCGAAGTTCCCGTCAGCGGGTCGCGCTGGACGATCCCGTCTCCGGTGAACCGGGCTGAGAGAAGCCGAACGGGCGAGAGGTAGGGGGCGAGGAGAGGCTGGAGGATGGCTTCGGACAGGCCGTTGATGTTGATCTTGTACTCTCCGCGATCGGTGCGCAGGTTGTAGTTGCCGGCGAAGTCGACTCCGCCGAAGGGGCCGATCCCCTGTCGGGACGCGAGTTGGAGGCGGCGCACGGTGAGTTCCTGGCCCGTGCTTTCGACCCCGATTTCAATGCGTGCGTCATGGTTGTCGAAGCGGTACAGGTCGTAAGCGCCGCTGAACCCGCGGAGGTTCACGTTGAGTGTGGCGGCGCGCTGGCCGCGGTTCTGGGCGAACAGGCCATCGGCCGTGACCCGACCGTTCGAGGCGCTCAGGCGCGGCACGGGGAACTGGGACAGGAATTGAGGCACGCCTGACTCCGAGACGAACTGCACGTTCGAGTCGCGGGTGGCGAGATCGTATCCCGCGCTTCCCGTGACGACGGCGATGGGGACATCCTCCTCGCTCAGGTTCGCGGTGAACCGTTCGAACAGGAACGAACGGTAATCCGAGAAGTTGCCCAACGCGGTGAACCTGAGGCTTCCCCGATCGATGCGCCGGCCGGCCAGTTCCCATTCCGCGTCCCTGAGATCCCCGGCCAGATCGGTTGTGAATCGGCGTCCGCTCAATTGACACGTCACGGCGCCGGTTGCACTGAGAATGCCGGCCGGCACGTTTGTTCCGATAAAGAGCGCCCAATCGCGCAGGCGCAAGTCATGGATGGCGATTCGTACCGTTGACTGATTGACGCCCTGGGGGAGGCGTCCCCAGGCCAGGTACATGGGGTTGTCGAGGCTGGCGCTGAGCAGGTCCCCCTGGGCCTGCCGGCCCGTGAGGGCGAACCGATGGAGGATTGCGGACTGCTCGTTCTCGGTGATTGTGAGGTGACTGTCCAGGTCCAGATCGACCGGCGTGCTGGCGCTTGCTCCATGGCGCACGCTGAATTGTTCGAGAACCCAACGCCCGGTCAGAGCGACCAGGTCCCCGCCGCGGGAGACATCGAGCGTCGTCTTCGCATTGATCTTGGTGTCGAGGAAATCGAGGCCGAAGGGCGCCCCGACCAGGTCCAGCACGTTGCGGTCGATCGAGGTGACATCAAGCGAAAGCCTGGCTTCCGAGCGGGCGAGGTCCATCGGACCGCGGACGCGGATGACGCCCAGCGATTGGCCGTCGCGCTCGAATCGCGCGGAGACATCCCGGACTTCATTGGCCGAGAAGTCGCAGGCGAGGGTTCCGACGATTCCGGCGAGGTCGCTCAACGTCCCTGTGCTTTGGCCAACGGTCAGGCGGGCGTCCCCTCGGGCCGATGTCGCGCGAAGCCTTTTGTCCAAAGTGGCCGTGAAGGCCCCTGCAAGGGAGGCCTGCAATCGGCCCTGGACATTTGTGAGGCCCGAGGCGGGCGTTGCCGTGTGGGCCGCCGTTGCGCGGAATGCGAGTTTCGCCTCCTTCTCGTTGCCCAACTCCTCGAGGTCCAGGTCCAGCCCGCTGATCTCGCTCAACTGGCTGCCGCCGTCGGGGGCCAGGCGCAGAAGCCGCAGAACGCCGTTTGTGACCGTGATTCTCCCGATGTCCATGTCCGGACGTGCGCCCGGGTGCGCTGCGCGTGGCCGTTTCCCCCAAACGTCCCTCAGGGGATCGAGATTGGTCTTGCCGTCCGGTTGGCGCACCCAGATGCCGCGGGGCGCGTCGACCACGATTTGCGGGAACTCGAGACGCCCCATCAGCAGGCCCCAAGGACGGTACCGCAGAAGCACGCGTTGGGCCTCGAACAGCGGTTCCGGCCCCTCGGTTTCGACCCGGAATTGGCGCAACTCGACCGAGGACAGCGGTTTGACGGAGAGATCGGCGGCGGTGATCTGGACGTTCCAGGTTTCGCTCAAGCGCGGGAGCACGACGCGTTTGAGGAACGACGTGTTTGTGAAGGCGAAGTAGAGGGCGGTCAGAAGGAGCGCCGCAACGATCAGCAGCCAGAGGAGGATGCGCAGCACCCGCCACCACAGTGGGCGGGGCGCCCATTCCATCGCGTCGAGTGAGTCAGAAGCAGGCATGGATTTGTCCAACGGCGGCAGGGTATCTGGTTTGCGCTTCGAGTCAATGGTGCGGGGTCGAGTCGGGCACGCGAGAGACGACGGTGTCTCTTTGGGCCCAATCCTCAGCCGGCTGGGGGTAATCGGTATTGAAGTGCAACCCGCGGCTCTCGGGGCGCTGCATGGCGCAGCGGACGATCAGGTCGGCCACGAGCGCGATGTTGCGCAGTTCGAGCAGGTCGGATGTCACCACGTAATCCCAGTAATCCTGTTGAATCTCGCTCTGCAGGTTGCGAATCCGCGACTCGGCGCGCTGGAGCCGCTTGTTCGTGCGCACGATGCCGACGTAGTCCCACATCAGGCGCCGGATTTCGTTCCACAGATGCGACACCACGACCAGTTCGTCCGGGTTGTGCGCCTGGCCCGACTGCCACGGCGGGATGTTGCGGAAGTCGCTGTACGAGGGCAGGGCAGCGGCGGATTGGGCGGCGCGCTGGGCGCAGACCACCGCTTCGAGCAGCGAATTGCTGGCCAGACGGTTCGCCCCATGCAGTCCCGTGCATGCGGCTTCACCCACGACGAACAGGCCGGGGATGTCGGTTTCCCCGTTGACCGTGGCCGCCACGCCGCCGCATTGGTAGTGAGCCGCCGGGACCACTGGGATCGGTTCCTTGGTCATGTCGATTCCATACTCGAGGCAGGTGCGGTAGATGTTGGGGAAGCGTTGCATGATGAACGGGGCCGATTTGTGCGTGATGTCCAGGTACACATGGTCGCTGCCGCTCTTCTTCATCTCGCTGTCGATGGCCCGGGCCACCACGTCGCGCGGCGCCAACGATTGAAGCGGGTGATACTGGGCCATGAACTCCGCTCCGGAGAAGGTGCGGAGCAGCGCCCCTTCGCCCCGCACCGCCTCGCTGATCAGGAAAGACTTGGCCTTGGGGTGATAAAGACAGGTCGGGTGGAACTGGATGAATTCCATGTTCGCGATGCGCACCCCGGCGCGGTACGCGATCGCCACGCCGTCGCCAGTGGCGATGTCCGGGTTGGTCGTGTACAGATACACCTTTCCGCATCCTCCGGTTGCCAGCACGGTGACAGGGGCCGCGAAGACCCGGACCTCGCCTGTTCCCTTGCAGAGGACATAGGCGCCAAGGCACCGCTGGCTCTCCGAGCGTCCGAGTTTCTGCGTGGTGATCAGGTCAATGGCGAAGTGGTCTTCGAAGAACCGGATGTTGGCGTTTTGGCTGGCGGCGTTGAGCAGCGCACGCTCCAACTCCCGACCCGTCACGTCCGCGGCGTGCAGAATCCGCCGTTTCGAGTGCCCGCCTTCGCGCCCCAGATCGAGTTCCTTCCCGCCGGGATGCTCGGGGTTCTCGCGCTCGGAAAAGCGCATGCCCAAGTCCATCAACTCGCGCACGCGCGCGGGGCCTTCCTGGACGATGGTGCGGACCACATCTTCGCGGCAGAGGCCCGCCCCGGCGGTGAGGGTGTCGCGCACATGCAGATCAAACGAGTCTTCCTGGCTAGTGACCGACGCGATGCCTCCCTGGGCGTGGTTGGTGTTGGAATCCGCGCTCGATTTCTTGGTGACAATCGCCACGCGGCCCCGCTCCGCGGCCTTGAGGGCGAAGAAGAGTCCCGCGATCCCGCTCCCGATCACAAGATAGTCGAACCGCATCATGGTGTCGCTCATGGGGCGAGTCTAGCGCAGACTCGTGCCCGGAAACCATGAAATACGACAGCCGGGGGCTGGGCGACGCGTGCAAGCGGTTACGACGCCCGGGGCAGCGCGCGCGCCTGTTCGATCGTGTGGACCATGCTGTCGAGGATCAGGCGTCCGTCCGTGCTGCCGAGGATTTCTTCGCAGGCGCGGTCGGGATGCGGCATCAGGCCGGCGACGTTACGGTGTTCGTTGCAGATGCCGGCGATGCTCAGGAGCGAGCCGTTGGGATTGGCCCGATCGGTCAACTCGCCGTTGGTGTCGCAGTACTGCCAGAGAATCTGGCCGCCCGCATCGAGGCGGGCCAGCGTCGGTGCGTCGGCGAAGTAGCAGCCTTCGCCGTGGGCGATGGGGATTCTGAGGAGTCTGCCGGGCGGCACCTGGCAGGTGAAGGGCGTGTTGCGGTTGCCGACCCTCAGGAGCACCTGTTCGCAATGGAATCGCAAATCCCGATTGCGCACCAGGGCCCCCGGCAGCAGTCCAGCTTCGCAGAGAATCTGGAATCCGTTGCAGATGCCGATCACCAGGCCGCCGTCCTGGGCGAACTGCCGCACGGCTTGCATGACCGGGCTGAACCGGGCGATGGCGCCGCAGCGCAGGTAATCGCCGTAGCTGAAGCCGCCGGGGATGATCACGGCGTCGGGATTGTTCAGCGCGGTGTCTTTGTGCCAGACGCATTCGGCGTAATGGCCGAGGACGCGCGCGGCGTGGACGCAGTCCTGATCGCAGTTCGACGCGGGGAACTGGATGATGGCGAAGCGCATGGAGTGGGAGGCTACTCGAGAGCGATGGTGTAATCCTCGATGATCGGGTTGCTCAGGAACCGGTGACAGGCCTGTTCGAGGGCCTGGCGGGCCTGCGCGCGGTCGGCGTCGGGCGCCAGTTCGATTTCGATGTACTTGCCCACGTGCACGGCGGCGACGCCCTGGCAGCCCATGTGTTCGAGGGCGTTCTGGACGGTCTTGCCCTGGGGATCGAGCACCGCTTTCTTGGGCGTGATGATGATCTTGGCGTTCATGTCACTTGGCCAGGCTGCGCGCGAAACGTTCCATGCGATCGAGCCCTTTCTGGATATTGACCATGCTGGTTGCGTAACTGATTCGCACGTAATCGTCCGCCCCAAACGCGATGCCGGGGACCGCGGCGACCTTCTCCTGTTCGAGCAGGCGGGCGCAGAACTCGGTCGATTTGAGGCCCAGCCGGCTGATGTTGGGGAACAGGTAGAAGGCGCCTTTGGCGTTGACGCATGTGATGCCGGGCATGCTGCTCA
>DAOOQY010000011.1:0-18955 GCA_035389025.1 Verrucomicrobiota bacterium | reverse complement strand
GCCAACAACCCGACGGGGCCTGGCTGATCATGGTCGAACTGCGCCACGGCCATCATCGCTACGCCTTCTGGGTCGATGGGCAGTTGACCCTCGACCCGCGCGCCCAGGGCATCACCCGCAATGACCAGGGAGAACGCGTCTCCCTCGTGCCGGTCAGTTGAGATTGGGATAAGTCGGGGACGGACCGCATCCATGCCTGGAGGCGCGACGCGCACTCATGATCGAGACCTCGCCCCTCCCGCCGCGAAGTGTGGTGGCACCGTTCGGGTCAGCCTTCAAAGGTACCACCTCTGCAGGCCCCGAACCTCGCGTGAATCAAAATGGCGAGAATTGCAGGCTGAGCCCGTCGTGAGGGAAGAAGCCTACCTGTGGGCCGTGGCCAACAACCAGCCGCCTTGATCTCGTGCCCCATGCCCTACATACCGCCACCCTGGAAGCCTTGAGTTGCGCCCTCTCGACATCTCCGCAGTGCATCTGGAGCTTGGCGCCGTGCAGCGGCGCCTCGCTAAAACTCCGCGCGCATCATGGCCACGCCGTAGCCCGGCACCTCGACCTTGCCATCGCACCGGCCCAGCACCTGTTCCCGCAGATCGGTTCCATGGACCGCCGCCGGACGCATCCCCTTCCAGTCGATCCGCACGCTGGTCGTCCGCCCCGACACCCCGAAAAGCCGGAGCACCAGCCCCTTGCCGTCCTCGCTGACTTTCACGGTTTCGACCAGCACGTCCTGCGAATCGACTGCAAGCAGCCGCTCCGGAACCGCGCGCGCGGGATCGGCAGGCACCGCAATCAGCGGGCGCGATGTCTCGATTCCGAATCGGGCCGACGCCATCGCCCGGTATGGCCCCCGGCGCGGTTGCAGGCAGTAGCGGAACGTGGTGACGCCCGGTTGATCGGCCTTGTAGTTCGTAAACCAATGATTGTTCTGCGCCCAGGAATAGAGCGTCGTCGACTCGATCGCCTCGGGAAGCCATTCCTCGCGCGCCACCGGACCGAGCAGCTTCGCCGTGATCCCGCCCACCTGCAGCAACGGCGCATCCAACGGAGCCAATGTGATCCCGCGTTTGCCGTTCGACACATCGACCCAGCGTTGCACGGTGAACCAGTTCCGACACGCCCCCGGCAACTGGTCCGCATTCGGACGCACCACGGCCCACGGGGTCTCCATCCGCACTGTGCCGCCCGGGACATCGAATCCAAACCCGAAATGGACGCTGTCCTTCTCGCGCACCGCCAGCCGATCGACATGATTGACCAACTCGATCCGATCCAGCCCGTCAATCACCCGGACCTCGCGCACCAGACGTCGACAACCGGGCGCCTCCGATTCGAACCGCACACTGGCGACCATCGGGCCGGCATCGAGCACTTGCCAACTGACCGGGCCGTTGACCCGCGCACCCGCCGCGTCGGCGCCCAGCACGTACCGATAATCGTTCAACCCGACAGGCGACCGCTCATCCACGAAATCCCCCCCGACCCCCTTCCGCCGCAGACTCCTGATCGCGCCCGTCACACCGTCCATCTCGACTTCGAGCATGCCGGTCCGCAACGTCAGGCCTTCCACGCGCGCCTTTCCGCGCGTTGGGTCGGCTTGTTTCACCAGGTGGAATCGCCGCGCTCCAAATGCGGGCACATCCTCCGCCAGGAACGCCAATTCGCCCGAACCAAGCCGCTGGGCCCGCACCGCCCGGCCGCGCTCGGTCGCCACCCCGTCAAACCCCGCACTGGTCGCCGACGCAAGAACGACCAGGTCCGTGCGCGTCCATTGCGTGGTGTTGAAGACATCGATCGTCTTCTCCTCGACGCCGTCCGCCGGCGCGCGATGCGGGCGCAGCGCCGCCTCGAGCAGGGCGCGCGACTGACGGTCTGCATCGAGCGCAAACGCCTGCTTCACCTTCCATTGGGCGGTCACAAACGGGGCATCCGGCTCCGAGATGCTGTTGTGCGCGCCCCAGGTGTGCTCGCTGTAGAGCAGCACATTCTTCCACGCCGCCTCGATCTCGCTGGCGTTGCGCTCCTTTGGCGCAAGCAGGGCCTGCAGCATCTCGGCCTGGACCAACCGCTCCGCCGACGCGCGATTGATCGCCGTCTCGATCGAGGTTGACCCGGCGCCATCCTCCCAGTAGGGCGTCAGGTCGCCGGCGTGCTCTTCGAGTTCCGCGCCATACCGGCGTTCGAATTCGCGGAAAAACTCCCCCGCCAGGCTGATGATCACCCGTGGCGCGGCATACTTGTCGTTCCAGGCCTGCACCTTCGCCGCCACCTGCTCGTCGGGCGGCGCATTGTCGACCCCGCCGCCCGGCCAGGTCCCCACCCAAAACATCGGCGCCAGGTCGTAGGCATAGCTCGCGCGTTCGAGCCGTTCGCTGTGCTGCCGCACATTCGACTCGAGATCGCCCAGGAAATGGTAGTTGTCGACCACGTAGCAGAGCACCTTCTCGCGCCCCGAAGGCGACCGCCAATAGAACGGACGGTTGGCCCACTGGTGTATCGTGCCAATCCGCGCCGAATAGTTCGGTCCGATCATGAAGTACTTGACGCCCGCTTGCCCCATCATGGTCGTCAACCCCCACGTCCATCCCGGCACGTCGCAGATCGCAGCCGTCTCGACCGGCACCCCCGTCACGTCCGCCACGCGCGCCCCGTACCTCAGGCACTGCGCCAACTCCTCCGGCCGGCACAACCCCGTCAGCATGTTCCCGAAAAGACCGTCCACACCGACGTCCCCACGCCGCACCGCCTCGACGAACTCCGCCCGCTGCGCCGGCGTCGCCCGATCGAGGAAGTGCTCGATCACCCACACCGCCTCCGGATTCCACTTGAACCGCATCCCATCCGGATTCCCCGCGCTGGCCCGGGCCAGTTCCATCCCTTTCAGCAGATTCGTGATCTGAATGCCGACCACCTCGTCCTGGACATGGGTGTAGCCAATGTCCACATGCGAATGCGGCAGCAACCACAACTCGCGCAATCGCGGCGGACACAACATCACATCCCGCGCCGCCACGACCCGATCGCCCTGCCTCACTTCGAGCCGCCCGGTTGTCGTTGCAGTCACTGCCGGCAGCGTCAACTCGACTGTCTGCACTCCCCCGCGCACAGCCGCCCGTCCGACTTCCTTTCCTCCATACACGAAACCTACATCCCCAAGTTCCCCCCTCGACCGCAGACTCACACTCACCGGCTGCCGCGCTTCGCCTTCCGCCTTCACCCAGACTGGCGGCGCCTCGAACGCACTGATCCGCAGGCCTTGCTCGACCTTGCCAAGCGCGGCGCCCGCTGGTGTCTCGAGAGTCACTGCGTCGTAAAGCGCCCAACTCCCCGACTGCGAGGTGATGGCGATTTCGTTGTCGCCCAGCCGCAACGCCGACGCCGGAAAGACAATCTCCCAGTCGGCCGCCTTTCCCTCCCCCGGACGTCCGAACACAGAGGCGTCGCCCGCGCCGGCCGGCCAGGCGCGTTCGAAGGCGGTGCCATTGATCTCGACCCGCCATGCCGGCGGCACGCCGCTCTGGGTGTCCAGAAGGTTGAACCGCAGCCGGCAGTCGCCCTCGGCAGGCAGGGCGCTCAAACCAAACACCACCAGGAACGTGTGCCGCCGGCTCCCCGCCCAAGTGTCGGCCGGACCCGGATGCACATACGGCCAGTCGCGTTGCGGTTCTGAAGCCCCTACGACGAAGAAACCGTCTTCGCCGTAACGCCCGTAGTCTCGAGGCGCGAGGGCAAACTCGGCATTGCCCCGATCCGGCTCGCCAATCTCCCAAAGTCGCGTCGAACCTGGCTCACCCGCACGCGCCGGCATCGCGACGAGCAGGACGGCGAGCGTCTGAACAATCACTCGAAGGGCCTGCTTGGCTGACCTCTTGTCTGTGCAACAAAGAGAAGATTCCGCCGTTCCCGCTCGAGCACCGTGCGGCGGGGCCGCATTTTCCAGCGACGCAGGAGCGGGAAGATGCAATGTCGTGGTGTTCATCGTAGTGCTGTTTGCTGAGACTGTTTTGTCGTTCATTCCCTTTTGTCGCAGTGGCCTCAATTCCGCGCGGTCCGGTCGGAATCTTGGCGGGCCCAGTTCCACGCGGCCCGGATCCATAACGCCAGTTGTCTCGGGCCAAGGCCACTCAGGCAACAATGGGATCGGCCCTTCGGCCATTGGTTGTTGCTCGACCGCGCCGTGGTTTTTCACCTTCACAAGCGACCCGGCATGGTTGACATGCCCTCATTATCCAGTCGCTGCCCTCCCCGGGCAAGCGCTTACCAACAGCGCTTACCAATGGCGATAGACTGTGGAATCCCTCGCGAACGAAGCGGTGCCACGCGTTCGGTTCCAGGACAGCTCCTCCACCCCTCCACCAGGCTGGCACCTGGTTCACCCCGGGGAGAGGCTGGCGTCATCGCAGGAAACAGCGCGGCCCACCCACCGCGGCGGGCGACCTCATCGAGTTTGCCGACACACATTGCGAGCCTGCCCACCGCCCCGATCATCGCCTCCGGTGTTCGGGAATGACCGGAATTCACCACGAAGAACCGAAGAACACGAAGGAACGGCGATGCGCGGGCCCAAAGCCGTTCTGCAGTGAATAGCCGAAACGCCCATCCTGATCTCGGACCTCGCCTTCGTGCTATTCGTGCTCTTCGTGGTGAGTTTGGGCGAGCACTTGATAACCACAACCGACCGTATTGGCGCACCCACCTGCAACCGGACAACCCCATCCTGAACCGCCGTTGAACCAAACACAGGGGCGTCGAAGGACCAGTTGAGGACGATTTGTCCGGCAGCGCCTCCGTAACCGTCAACGGCGACTGAATAGGCGCTGATCTCGCAGCCACAACAAACCCCGTCAGAGCGGATGCAAAATGCCCTTGGCAAAGGTCTCGGAGGAGAGTGGCGCCAGACAGACGGTAAGCGCTCACCTAGCCTCGATGACCTGGCTGGCAGGTCAAAACGCGCCCGACCAGCAGAACAAGCCGATGGGGACCAGGGCGTGGAGGATGATGAGGATCAACAGGCCCAAGGCGGCGGCGGCGAGGTTGATGACCGCGCTCGCCAGAGCAACCACCAGGTTGAGAATCGACCGCATCCTAACTCGCACATTTCATACCCCGTGAGTGCACAGGGCGGTCAGACTCCGAAAGAGGACTGCTATGCGGGTTAGCCCGGTCGGGAACGTCAGGGCCGCAGCAATTCGCCCAGTTCTCCCCCGTCGAGCCAGAGTCCGCGGCAGGTGGGGCAGGTCTCGACGATCACGGTCGGTTTGCGGGCGCTGCGGACGCGGATCATCCGGGACTGATCACGGGGGCACAGGCCAGCCCGGGCATCTGTGGAATCGTCGTTCTTGCCGCGGGCCAGCGGCTTGAGGTCGCTGGGATGCGAGGCCATGAGTGCGCCGAGTTCCTTCACGTCAAACCAAATGCCGCCGCAGCGCGGGCAGCGATCCACCTCGATGCCGCGCACCGCCGCGCCGGCCAGTTGTTGGTCCTCACACTTGGGGCATTTCATAAGCCGCGCCACAGGATGTCGAATCAGAGCACCGCACCGGGCGCTGACCTGAATCGACGCGGCTGAAGCGTGCCCGCCCCGGAAAAGCCGTTCAAGACGAAATGGACCCTACGCAAGGACAACACGTCCGAGAGGACGAGGAAGGTGATATCGCGTGTGACGGGTGAGGCGCCCTCGGCCAGCGTCCTGGCCGACAGCGCCAAGGTCACTGCGAGCACGACCGCCGGCAGGTGCGTCGGTCTCATCGAGGCGCATTTCATCCACCAGGGGCGCGCCCAATGCAACTCCCAATCCGCATAGCAGTCCTATTGCGAAGTCTGACCCGATAAGACCCGTCACTTCGCGCGCGGCGTCCAGGGTATGGATGCCGCCCTCCTTGCGCTCTGAGGTCCTGTCCTGTCCGGGTGCCTCCTGGACCGTTAGCACGTCGTGGCCGAGCGCCCGGAATCGCTCGACGACGGACAAGGGGAGATCTTCGTTGGAGTACAATCGCGCCATCAAGCGCCCTCGTTCGCTTCGATCTGGCGGGTGCATTCATCGCGGTGCGACCGCGCCTACGCCCATGCGTTGCCGGGATCTTCCGCACGGAGGGTCGGGTAGACGCGCAGCAACTCGATCTCAGAAGTGCCCAGGCGCCGCGCTTGGTCCAAGAGCCACACCGGAAACCCGTCACCCCCTGTAAGCGCCCAAGCCAGCCCAGGGCGCCAATCGCTTACGTCACATCGGAGACGACTTGCTGAAAGCTGCAATCGCCTTTCTTGGTGACGATGATCGGGTCGACAACGCGCAGACCCAGGATCCGCGCGGCGTCGACGAGTTGGTTGTGGATTCGCAGGTCCGCGTCGCTGGTGAGGGAAATCTTCTTGAGCGCTTCGTATCGCTGGCGAAGTTCGTCGGGCGTTGGAAACTGAACGAGCGGGAGGGCATCGCGGATGTGCTGGGTGTCTTCGGCGAACTCGGCAAAGAGGTGACCGTTGGTGGAAAAAACGAACGGCGTGTTGAAGCGACGACCGTAGTCGCGCGACTGCTGAATACCGAGCGAGGCCAGTTTATCCTCGGCCTTGGCTTCGAGAACAGCCACAGCAAGAGGCGGTTTGCCGGGAATGAGGGGCAGGCAAAGCAAGTAATCCGTGCGGCCTCTCCGCTTGCGCGGCTTTCCATCAATGATGCCCACCCCGCCGGGAGGCTTCTCCTCCCGGATATATGCATCGGCCAACCACGGGCGAATTGCGCGGGGTTGATCAACTCGATGCGCGTCAGATGTTCGTTGCGCGGCATGGGCTGAACTCGCTCGCGTCCGAATCAGCCCTGTCGGGATAGCTTGCTCCTGTCGAGGGTGCGAGTGCCTGAAAAGCGAAGGGGCGTGACCTACTCACGCCCCGTCTCAGACACTGGCATGCCCTCCAAGGAACGTCTTCAGGCACGCCCGAGTAGGCGTGCCTTCGAACGCCGTCCTTGGATGAAATTGCCAGTTTCGAGACGGACAGCAGCCGAAGCTACGCGAAATCAAAATGTTTTCGTTCTCGTTAAATCACGCGTTGTTTTCTGACGGGCGAACCCTAGTGCACGCCGGGCGACGGTTTCAATGATCTACGGCGACGAGGTCACCTCGCGTTCACGGTGAACGTTTGACGATGGGGTGTTACTTCGTCTATGTTTCGTGCATAGCAACAAAGACCATCACCCTCGAACTCGATGCTTACGAGAAGCTCCGCGCCGCTAAAACACCGGGCGAGTCCTTCTCTGAACTGGTCCGCCGTGCCGTGTTCCCAAACACCCCGCCATCCGGTGCCAGACTGCAAGCCTACTTTCAATCCGGTGGCAGCGGTATCGGCGACGATTATCTCGAAGCCGTCGAACAAGCCTCCAAGCATGACCCCGTGCCTGACCAGCCATGGGGATGATCCTGGACACCAGCTTCATCGTCTCGGCTGAGCGTGAAGCCCGACGGCGCAGCCGTGGGCCTGCGGACGCCTTTCTTGCCCGGCATGAACACGAGACGTTCTTCATCACCTTCACCATCGCCGGCGAGCTCGCGTGTGGCCGATCCGCCAGTGTCCGGAGCGACTGGGAACGCCTTTGCCGCCCCTATCCCATCCTCCCGTGGACGACCGAGATAGCCTGGCGTTACGGTGAGATCTACCGGAATCTGGCTGATCGCGGCCAACTCATCGATGCCAACGACATGTGGATTGCCGCCGCCGCTCTTGCCCACGGCTTCGGCGTGGTCACGGATAACGGGGACGAGTTCGATCGGGTGCCCGGGTTGATAACAAAGACTTTCTGACTTCGCGTACCACCACAGGCCCGCAAGACAACGCGGCACGCAGGCATATGTCAACTATTTAGATGCGACCCCACAGCCTTCAACCGAAGCATTTCCTCCAGGAACAGGGCGTATTCCATCGCCGGAGTCGCACTGGCAACATGCCTCGTCGGTTTGAGGCGGAGCCTCGCTAAAAGTCATGGCAACACACCGACACGGTAGAACCGTGCGGGGTCCAACGGGGTCCGGGGATCGACGAACGTCAGCGTATCAGCCGGGGCGTTCGTGGTGAAATCGATCTGCCAGGCGACCAGGTTGGTCGAGGACTCGATCAGATAAATGAGCCCGAACCGGCCCGAGATGTCGAACGCGGCGAGGCCCTCGAGGAGCGTCGGCTTGGACAACTGCAGCGGCTGTTCGAGGCTGCTCTGCGACGTCAGGGTGAGGACATTTCCGGAGTAGCTGGCCAGATACTGGTAAAGGTGGCCTGGGCTCAGCGCGATGTCGTTTGCGAATCGACCGCTGATGGTCCCGGCGCTCATCGGTGTGAACGCCGCGCCGGATGTCGCCTCGAAGCCGGGAGGCGTTGCAGCCTCCAACGCCCCGCCGAGAGTCGCCGTGCCGGTCACCTGGAGCGAGGGTTCGAATCCCAAACGGACGGTCAACTGGCCGCTGGAATCGAAGGTGGCATTGCCCTCGACGCGCAGAATCCCGTCGATCACCTCGCAAACGCCTTGGTTGACCAGCGGAACCGCGGCCAGCACGGCGACCCCTCCGCCAACATTCCGCACTGTGCCTTCGTTGAACACGCCGATCTTGGCCGGCGACCATCCGCCTCCGTTGCGCTGTTCGATTCGGGCGCCTCCCTCGATGTCCATTTGACCGCCCGCCTCGTTGGTGAAGAACGCCACCTGGCTGTAACCGGTGAAAAGCAGCCCGACGGTCGCCTCCTCGAAAACCAAGTGCCCAGCATTGGCGAGTGACGATGCCAAGAGAACTTTGGAATCTGGCCCGGAAATCCGGTGCTCGCCGGGCCCCAGGCGCAACTGGGCGCCGACAAGGTTGCCGCCGAGCCAATGGAAGCCGCCGCCAATCGTGCACGTGCCCGAAAGGTCGCCACGTTCGAGTCGGAAGTTGTCGGCGTCGAACGCCCCCTGGACGGTCGCGGTGGCGACCATCGCCGCGGGCCCGGTCCCAAACCACCGGCTGCCTTCGTATTGATAGGTGCCATTCGAAAACTCGAATCGGCCCGCGGCCGCGACACTGAACGTGCCGGGAGAGGTCCCGCCTCCGGTGTGCAGAAGCGTGCCCTCCGCAACCTCCACCAAGCCGCGGTTGTGAAGCGGGACACCGGCAATGGACTTGGGTCCTGGGCCGGAGGCACGCACAGTGCCCTCGTTGACGACGCCAATCGCGGCGGGCGTCCAACCGCCCATATTGCGCTGCTCGAGAGCGGCGGCCCCGATCCACTCGAGAATCCCGCCCGCCTCGTTGGTCAGCAGCGCGGTCTGGCTGTAGCCTGTGAAGAGCAAGGCCAGGCTCGAGTTGTCGATTCGCAGGTGCCCCGCATTCGCAAGCGTGGCGTTGTGCAGCACCTTGTCGGCTTCGCCCCGGATCGAGTGCCCGCCTCGACCCAGACGTGCCCGAGCACCCACCACTCGGCCAGCGGTCCATTCGAATCCTCCGGAAACGTCAAATTCGCCCTCCAAATCGCCGCCACCCAGGCCGAAGTTCTCAGCCTCGAAAGCGCCCAGCAATCGGGTGCTGGACACAATCCGCGCCTCGCCCGCGCCCGTCCAACGGCTGCCGCCCAGGTTGTAGGTTCCGCCGCTGATCTGAATGCGAGCCCCGGGGGAAATCCGGACCTGACCCGGGCAAACCCCGCCGCCAGTGTGTCGCAGAAGGCCTTCAGCGACGTCGATGCCGCCCTCGTTATGGAGTGGAATCGACTCGATCCAGTTGGTGCCCGCGGTGCTGCTGATGAGTTGGCCCTGGTTCACCCAGGCCAGGAGCGCAGGAGACCAGCCACCGGCATTGACCTGCTGAATCCGGCTGTCGGCCCGCAACTCGATGACACCCGCCGGCTCGTTTGTGAGGGTGGCGAACTGGCTGTATCCGGTGAACAGGAGTCCGACCACCGCCGCATCGGTCACCAGGTGCCCGGCATTGACCAGGGCTGTGTTCTGGAGAATCTGTCCGCCATCGCCGGCGATCCGGTGCTGGCCCTCGCCCAGCCGGATCGCAGCACTGACCAAGTGTCCTCCTGTCCACTCGAACCCGCCACTCACATCGAAATGGCCGGTGACGTCGCCGCCGGCGATACCGAAGTTCTCGGCCTGGAACGTCCCCTGCACCGTGGCACTGTTCCGGATCCGGACGGGCCCGGGACCGTCCCAGCGCGACCCGCCGAGATCGAACGTGCCTGTATGCAGGTCCAATCCACACCCGGCCAATACCTGGAACGTGCCCGGTGAAGTGCCACCGCCCGTCCACTCGAGGTGGCCGCCGACGACCTCGACGCGGCCCTGGTTGGCCAGCGGCATCAGCGCCAGGGCGCCGCTCCCGGCGCCGGTCTTGCGAACCACGCCCTCGTTGGCAAGGACGAGCGCCGCCGGGGGCCAACTCCCGGGGTTCACTTGGGCCACCTGTGCGGTGTCGGCCAGCTCGAACAGGCCGGTGGCTTGGTTTGTGATCCGCACGGACTGGCTCCAGCCAGTGAACCGGCACACGAGCCGGCCGGCGGCAATCTGCAGCGTGCCTGCGTTCACGAACGTGGCATTCTGGATTTCCTTGTCACCTTCGCCGACCAGTTCGGCCAGGGCGCCCGGGGCGATCAAAATCGAGCCGCTGTGAAGTGAACCGCCGCTCCAGGTCAGCCGGGCGCCGATCGTCACTTCCATGTCCAGGTGGATCGAGCCGCTCTCGATTTGGATTTCGTCCGCGGCTGCCGGCACGCCCACAGGAGTCCAGCCGGTCGGATTCGACCATGTGCTGTTGCCACCGGTCCAGGTTTTCGATTCTGCATGCGCCGAGAAAACGGGGAAACACGACACTCCCGCCATCAACAGACAGAGGGCAACCCCGACCTGAGGCATCCGATTGAGCATGGCTCCTGCTATCCAACGGAACCTCCAAAAACAAGTCGGAAAGCGCCCGAACGAGGACACCAATCCTCGGGCTGCGGTTGTTCAGGGCTGGGTGCGGACACACCGGAAGCCGAAATCGTCGAAGCGATTGGTGGGGGCCCAGAAGTTCCGGTAAGCGCAGCGGGCGTAGAAACCGACGTTGTAGTAGCTACTCCCGCGGGCCACCCGGACCGAGCCCGCGGCGGGGCCTCGAGGATTGTCGGCCGGCGATGACGCATAGTAGGTGTGCGAGAACCAGTCCCAGCACCATTCCCAGACGTTCCCGGCGGCGTCATAGAGACCGTAGCCGTTGGGGGGGAAGATGCCCACCGGCGCTGGCTTGCCCTGAAAGGCCGGGTGATAGCCTCGGGTGGGACCGAGATCATAAGCCTCGTTGGTCCGACCTGCGTTGAGATAGTACACGGGGACCAACCCGTTCTTCTCGCTCCGCGCGTTGCACCACTTCACACAGTCGTACCACGACACCGCCGTCACGGGCGCGAGAGGGTCCACCGCCGAACCGGGTTGACCATGTCTACAAAAATGAGTCTGCTGCGTCCCGACACCGCCCACACTGCGCGCTGTTCAGTCGAAAGTCTGGCGGGTATAAGAGCGGCAGCCCCAGATGAAAATGCCCATTCTGACAAACTGGTTGCTGCTGCCCGCACTCCTGTTCGCCGTCCGGTCTCACGCGGTCCAAGCGACCTCGCGTGAACATGACGCGAAGACCGCGTGGCTCGGACAGAGTCTGAGCAAACATGCTGCTGCGTGGCCGTTCTCCTTCGTCTGCGATCAGCGGCCTTCATCCGAGTTTCTGCGCGCGTGGACGTGGGACCGCGCTGCTCGACCTGCTGGGACCGGGCGAGCGCAATCGACGCTGACCTTCCGTGACCCCGCAACCGGTCTGCAAGGCCGCTGCGAGATCACGGAGTTTGTGGGGCACGCCGCGGTCGAGTGGGTACTCCACTTTGAGAACCGGGGCTCGCGGGACACGCCGCTTCTCGAAGCGATCAGGGCCTTGGACATCGGTCTGCCTGCGAGCACGAACGCGCCGACATTGCGTTACGCCCGCGGGGCGACGTGCTCGTTCGACGATTTCCAACCCCTCACCGAACCGCTCAAGCCCGGCACGCGGGTCGATGTGCAGGCCGGGGGCGGGCGCTCGTCGAGCGACTATCTGCCGTTCTTCAACCTCGACCGCGGTTCCGGCGGTTTGATCATCGGGATCGGTTGGTCCGGTGAGTGGGCGGCGGCATTCCACACCGAGGCGTCCGGAGAAATCCGTGCCGCAGTCGGGCAGGCCTTGACCCGGTTGAAGCTGCGACCGGGTGAGGCGATCCGCTCACCGCGCATCGCGCTCCTGTGGTACGAAGGTGACTGGGTGCGCGGGCAGAATCTCTGGCGGCGGTTCGTGCTCGATCATCACCGGCCAACGATCGATGGCCGACCCGTCGAGTTGCCGCTGTTCAATGGGAACTGGGGCGGGACCAGCGCCGAGCATCACCTGGGCAACATCCAGGCTCTTGCCCGTCACGATCTGCCCGTGGACGTCTACTGGATCGATGCTGAGTGGTTCGGCGAGGGCCCGTGGTTTGTCAATCCCGGCAACTGGGAGGCGAAGCCGCGGCTTTACCCCGACGGCTTCAAGCCGTTGAGCGACGCCTTGCATGCCTCCGGACGCAGACTGCTGCTCTGGTTCGAGCCGGAACGCGTCTGCGAAGGCACGCGTTGGGACCGGGAGTTCGGGCGCTGGCTGCTGGCGGTCCCGCCGGAGCGCCGCGTCTATCGGTGGGAGAAGCAGACCTTTCCCGATTGGGTGAAATCCGAGAGCCTGCGCAACCAGATCAAGGAGAACGATCGCCTCTTCGACCTGGGCAACCCCGAAGCCCTCGGATTTCTCACCGACTTCATCTCGGAGCGGATTCGGGCGTGGGGTCTGGACTGCTACCGGCATGACGCCAACATCGCGCCCCTCGAGTTCTGGCGAGCCGCCGACGCGCCGGACCGCCAGGGCCTCGCCGAGATTCGCTGGGTCGAGGGGCTGTACGCCTTTTGGGATGAGTTGCTCCGCCGCCATCCGCACCTGCTCATTGACAACTGCGCCAGTGGCGGACGCCGGATCGATCTCGAGACCATGTCGCGGAGCGTGCCCCTGTGGCGCACCGACTTCCCGGGCGATCCGCTCGGCAAGCAATGCCACACCTACGGCCTCTCCTTCTGGGTGCCGCTCAACGGAACCGGAGCCGTCAACCCCGCGCACGACAGTGATTACGCCATGCGCAGCAGCCTCTCGAGCACGCTGGCCTTCGGCTTGTTCGGCAACGGCGATGGGCCCCAGAGCGGCCCCCCAGCATCCGATTTTCCATTCACACGGGCCAAGGCGGTGTTGGCGCAGTGCCGCGAGTTGCAGCGCTATTTCCTGGGCGACTACTACCCGCTCACGTCCTACTCGAAGGCCCGCAACGTGTGGTTGGCCTGGCAATTCCATCTGCCCGACACGAACGAGGGGATGGTCCAGGCCTTTCGCCGCGAACAGAGCCCCTTCGAGTCAGCGCGCTTCCCGCTCCGCGGATTGGAGCCCGACGCCCAGTATCGGATAACGGATGTCGATTCGTCTGAGGGACCGCAAACCTTCACCGGCCAGGAACTCATGACGCGTGGCCTGCCCGTGCGGATGCGTCAGAGCCCCGGAGCGATTGTGCTCATCTACCGGCACGAGGCGCGATGATCCGCGATTCTGGATGGAACCAGGTCCTGGCGGAACTCGACAAGGAGAACATCGAGGCGCAGAAGGCGCACGCCATGAGCGCCAATGCCGAAATCGTGATCGAGGAGCACAACAACGTGTTGCTCGTCGCCGAAGCCGCCCTCGTGCGCGACCGCGACGGCGGAACGTCCGTCCACCCCAACATTGTCTTTCTCCGGTGTTGAGAAATCCGGGCTCGCCTGCCCTTGAACCATGGACTAGCTTCTGCTTGTGAGTGACAGTGACGAGACTCTGGCCAACGCGAATGTCATCCTGCACCGGCGGGAATCGGCTGAACCAGCCTCGAAGGACGACACCGACCCGCTCATCGCCCTGTTCAAGAAGGACGTGGACCGAACCCTGCTTGTAGAAAACCTGCGCCGGACATTCGATCAGCGGGCGAGGCGCATGAGCGAGTTCATCCGTGCGCGCCAGGTGTTGCGCAATGCGCGAGAGGGTTCGGCCGGGGCCGAACCGACTTGACCATGTCTGCGGATCTGGAGCGCGTCGTTGGGGTTCTGGTTCCCGGTGGCGTTCGGTTCATCTTGATCGGCGGCTGGGCGGCGGCGCTGCACGGGTCCGCACGATCGACGATGGATGTGGATTTGGTGTATGCACGGTCGCATGACAACATCCGGGCTCTGGTTGCCGCTCTGCGATCCCATAAACCCTATCTTCGCGGTGCGCCGCTGGGTTTGCCGTTTCTATTCGACGAACGAACCGTTCGCATGGGGCTCAATTTCACGCTGAGCAGCGAGTTGGGGAACCTCGACTTGCTGGGCGAGGTGCCTGGTGGGGGCAGCTATGAGAACCTCCTGCCCAGGAGCGAGCAGGTCGAGGCCTTTGGCCACCGATTCCACGTCGTCGATCTGATGACCCTGATTCACTTGAAGCGGGCGGCGGGCCGCCCCAAGGACTTGGAACCGATCGCGGAGCTGGAGGCGTTGCTCGAGGAGCGTCGGCGACTCGAGGCTCGAGGTGAGATCCCGGGTGGAGGATGAGAGACACCCCGGCCATCCGGAGGACGTACGGCGCCTGATCCAGTGTTTCTTGACGTTTCGCGCAGACGCTGGCCGCTGACCCCGAGCCCCGGCGCTTGGCCGGGATGCTCAAGAGCGATATGTCAACATCAAGCGAGGCGCGCCTCAGACCCAATCCAGTCCTCCCCTTCCCATGAGGAGTCCCCGTGTCTCCCCGCCCTTCTCTCCCGCGCCTCGCTCAGTAGAATCCTTGACCCGTTTAACGCAGCACAGAAACTTGACTTGTCTGCAACATGTTTCACCGGTCAAGGATTCCAATGCGACCCCATTGTTCTCCCGGTGTGACCGGCGCGGCGACTCGAATATTGAAATCAGGCCGCACTTGCTCCACGTTGTGGTCATGAGCCCTGCACGCAACCGCGCCAGCGCAGTTGACGCTCAGACAGGATCGCCGCCTGAAGCCGCTCGCCGGCGGATGCGCGCCTTCGGTTTCACCCTCATTGAGTTGCTCGTTGTCATCGCCATTATCGCCATTCTTGCCGCCATGCTCCTGCCCGCACTGACGAAGGCGAAGGAGGCCGGGCGCGCGACTGTCTGCCGGAACAACATGCGCCAGTTGATGCTCGGGATGATGCTGTATGTTGACGACCATGACTGCTTTCCGTGGCCCGGAGACGTCAACCGGAACCTCGACCCGGATTGGGTGTGGGGCGGACAGAATGATACCGCGGTGGATAATCCGCAGGCCTGGCGTGGATCGAGCTACGGGTTTCATCCGGAAGCCGGCTCGATCTACGCGTACACCTCCGGGATGCGCCGGGTCACGCGCGACGAATACTACCAAGGTGGTTCGGTGACCGCCTACGAGAGCGCTCACCGGGAGATCATCGCGCCGGTCTACTTGTGCCCGAGCAGCGGACGGCAGGGCAGGGCGTTGCGCGTCAACTACAGCATGAACTCGCGGATGGAGCCCGACCACACCCTGACCAGCGGCCAACGCACCGGCCCGCGCGGCGTGGTTCAGACCATGGTGCAGAATCCGTCGGCGAAACTGCTCCTGGTGGACGAAGATCCGGCCACCATGCGCAACGCATCGTTCTACCCCGAGGGCACGGCCGGCCACGGGGTTTTTACCACGCATAACGGCCGCATCAACATCGGTTTGGTTGACGGCCACGTCGAGACCATGAAGCACGAGATGGTGCTCAAAATCCAGCGGCCCGATCAGGTTCCGATCTGGTTCGACCCGTATTGACCCGTATCCCGTGGAGTAGGATGAGCGCCGAGTTCAGTTTGGGCTGGCAGCGGCTACCGCTTGCGAAAAGCGCCGCTGAAGCGGACGCACTCCCAAGGCTCCGCGCTTCCGCGCGCCGCGTCCGCAGTCGCGAAGCGCCTGGAGTGCGCGTGCTTCAGCACCGCTTTGGCTTGGGCTTGAACTGAGCGTGGTGTGCGGTGTGGTCCGCCTTTCGCCACTCGCCAGCACGGATCTCGGGGTGGCCTGAAGGGCCACGACAAGTTAGCCCAGGGCAAGCGACCCTTCAGGCGAGCGGTTTCTGGGGAGCGGCGATCTGCGGGAACACCTGCCGCGGCAAGTGCTGGGCTACACCTCGGGCGATCTCGAGCCGTGAGAACAGGAGGTCGAGCGGTTCGTCGATCCGGAGACTCTCGAGACGACGGGCCACAACGAGGTCCGCGAGCGACCGCGACGTTGGACTGCGGCCCGCGAGTTGGCGATGCCTGACGCCGGCGAGACGGACTGGAAAGAGGCGGCCCGCCGCGAGCGGGTGCAACCGCGGCTACCAACCGCTCTGCCACGCGACGTGTTGCTCCGGCCCGAGGAAACGAAGTTCGCCACCCTGGCCCTGGCGCTTTGGCACACTGCGGAGGAGCTCAAACCCGCGGGCACGGAGGCTGACCTCGAGCCGCTTCGCCAGACTCTGCTCAAGGCCCGTTCCGCGCCGGCCAAGTCGGGCGGCGAGCAGATGCTGCTCGGGCGGATGGCGCTGTTGTTCCTGCTGCGGGGCATGGATGGTGGTTTGCTGCTCCTCGACGAGCCGGAGACGCATTTCAACGACGTTTGGAAGCGCGAGATCGTCGATTTGGTGGACGACAACGTCCTGAAGGAGACTCGGGCGCAGGTGGTGGTGGCGACGCACACGAGCATCGCATTGACAGACGTTTTCAATGAGGAGGTGACGCTCCTCCAACGCGTCGCGTCGCTCAATCAGACCTTTGGACTACGAAGCCGCTGGCCGGATGAATTGCCGCATCCGATCGAGTTATTGCGAGACGACATTGCCGAAGCCGGCCGTTGTCGGGCGGAAATGCGGATCGCACGTGATGAAGCTGGCCTCGAGTTCACGATCGGGTCGGGTCGGAACAAGGTCGCGCAACGAGCGGGACGGGACCCGTTCGCGCTTGTTGGGGCGAGTGATCGCGCCTTTGCCGCGGAAGACCCGGGCGAACGCGCAGAACAGCTTCGGTACTTCCAGGGTTGACGACGGCAGCACCCGGCCGGCGTCCAACTCCCCGGACGCCCGACTTGCCGGAGACACCCTCACGCCCGTTCTCGCCCCGTCACCCCGCGTTGCGGCGGTGGATGATCACGTCGTTGCCGTCGGGATCGCTGATGACGGCGAGCCGGCAGACGGGGGTGGCCATCGGTTCCTGGACAAAGGCCACGCCCTTGGACTTGAGGGCGGCGACACAGGCGTCGAGGTCGTCCACCTCGAGGGCCACCACCGCCCCGTTCGCTCCGGGCCGATGGCGCTCGTCCATGGTGGTGATGGCAAAGGTGCCGCCGGCGATGTCGTACTCGACCCAGACGTCCTGGAAGTTCATCTCGACCTTGAGGCCGAGTGCGTTTTCGTAGAACCGGCGGGCGGCGGCCATGTCCTTGACCGGATAAACCGTGAAGGCAATCGAGGTAATCATGCGGGAGAGACAACCACGGATGCCTCGCGCCGGCAAGCATGGGTAAAGGAGGTCCAGGGATTACGAAGAAATGGGGTCGCATCTATACAGTTGACACATGGATGTGTGCGGAGGTGAACAACTGGCTACGGCTGCCGGAGCCGGTAGAACCGGACGCCTTGCGAGGCGTCGATTGTGGCGCTGTTGTTGACCACGCCGCTGACCTCGCGAGTGGCGAGCACGAACACGGCAGGTCGATGGGAATGCCATTGATCTGACAACCGCTTCGATGCTGCTCGCCAAGCGGCGGAGGGTGCCGTAGAAGTCACGGAAACAGAGCGTGCACAATTGGAAGCCCGATCGTCGGTGGTCCCGGCCTTCAGCAGTGCGACTGTTCTAAACGATGACTTTCCCCCCGACAGTCGGACGCGTGCTCGGAGCGGCGGTGCGGCGATGCAGCAGGCGCCGAGGGCGCCGCGTCCGGAGGAGCCTGTCTTTGCTGGCCGCAATGCTTCCCTGGGCGGGCTTGGCCGCGCCGCCCAGTTCGGCGTGGGTTACGGCATGGGCCGATGAGTTCAACGGCGCCCGGCTCGATGCAGGGATCTGGAGCGCAGGCGCGTTGCCGTGGGGCGGACGCCACCACAACGACCAGTACGCCAGTTACATCATGCCCGAGGACGCCTTCCTCGAGAACGGCACGCTCGTGCTGCGCTGTCGAAAGGCCGCAGGCAACGAGTTCGGAGGCTATCCCTACAGCGAAGGCTTCGTCCATACGAACGGCAAGAAGAACGACACCTACGGTTACGTCGAGATGCGCGCCCGCTTTCCCGCCGGACGTGGCGTCTGGCCGGCTTTCTGGACGCTGTCCCAAGGATGGCCGCCGGAATTTGACATCGCGGAGTATTTTGGCAGCGACGACCGCCTCCACATGGGCCTGGCCTACGGGAGTTCGTGGCAGGACGTCCAATGGGCCAGCTCGAACTTCTACGGCGCTGCCGCCGGCCAATGGCACAGCTACGGACTCGAATGGGGTCCGGGCTACGCGGTTTGGTACAAGGACGGCGTCGCCCGCAAGAACATCACCGCCCCATACGTGCCCGCGGTGCCTATGTACGTCATCCTCAACAGCGGGATGCGCTGGGACGCCGACGCCTCGACGCCGTTCCCAAACTCATTCGAGGTGGATTACTGCCGGCTCTACCGTCTGCCCGCAACCATGCTCAATGACAACACCGTCGGTTCGGGCTTGGGACAATTCAGTTACACGGGACCTTGGAGCTACTGGGGCTCGGAGGCAGGCGCCTATCTCCACGACAACCACTGGACCGACCGGGCGCAGGCTTTTTACCAGGTCCGCTTCACCGGCGCCCGGCTTGACCTGTACGGTGCAAAGGCGCCCAATCACGGCATCGCTGCAGTGTCCAT
>DAOOQY010000010.1:0-20155 GCA_035389025.1 Verrucomicrobiota bacterium | reverse complement strand
AGTTCCCGGCTTCGCCGTGGTCACAACTCCATCAACCATGCGGGCCAGGCGCAGACACCGTGATTCTGCATGAATCTGGGAGGGAGGCGGGCAGAGAACCTCAACCAAAGGCAACTGAGATGAAGCATCGCACGCGAAGATCGGACCTCAGGGAGTTCAACGGACAACGCCGGCGGGTTTGGACGCTGGGGTTGGCGGCTGTTGGGACGCTTGGCCTGCCGGGCGGCGTGTGGGCCGACGAGGCGGAGAGTCAGCAGCCCCTTTCCGCCGCCCTGTCCTCGACGACCCTGAGCGGCTACGTCGACACGTCGGCCATTGTGAAATTCGGCAGCGGGAACGGGACGGTCGGGCGGTCGTTCGACGGCGACGCCAAGCAGAATGGGTTGAATCTGAACGTGGTGAAGGTGCAGATCGAGAAGCCGCTCGACGAGGGCCGGTGGGCCGCGGGATATCGCGTCGGCTTGTTGTTGGGGCCGGACGCAAACACCGTGGCGACGACCTCGGCCAACACACTGGGGGCCTTGGCGGCTGGTGAGAATCATGCCACATCGGACTTCGCCGTGAAGAACGCCTACGTGTCGCTCCGGGCTCCGGCGGGCAACGGCCTTGAATTCAAGATGGGCGTGTTCGACACGTTGATCGGATACGAGGTCTTCGAAGCCGGCAGCAACCCCAACTACAGCCGTTCGTTCGGCTTCTATATCGAGCCGCTGGTTCACACCGGCCTTCTGATGTCCTACAACCTCTGCGAGGCCGTCACCGTGTCGGCCGGGATCGCGGACCCCAACAACATCCTGGTGAATCCGAACACCATCAACGCCCGCACTGATGCCAACGGCCTCTTCTCCTACATGGGGTCGATTGCGGTCACCGCCCCCGAGAGCGCGGGCATCCTGAAGGGCGGCACCCTCACAGGCGGGGTGATTGATCATGCGATCGACGGCGAGCCGGACATCATCCAGTGCTATGTCGGCGGCAGCATCCCTGCACCGCTGCCGAACGTGACTTTGGGGGTGGCCTATGACTACCGGGCCAACCGCGAAGGCCAGGGGGTCGACTCGCGCTGGGCCAATGCCCTCGCGGGCTACGTCGTCTGGCAGGCCGCCGAGAAGCTCAAAATCGCCACCCGCGGCGAGTACGCCCGCGGCTCGAACGGCACCTGGCACTCCTCGGGGGTCTGGGATTTCGACAATCTGGACGACGACGGCAACCCGAATCCGCTCCTGATGATGGATAGCGCGAAGAACGAGTTGCTCGGCGTCACCGCCACCGTCGATTACAGTCTCTGGGCCAATGTGGTGACGCGCCTCGAATTCCGCTGGGACCATGATCTGAGCGGCACCGGCATCTTCAACGATGGGACCGACAAGGACTGCCTGTCGCTTGCGCTCAATGCGATCTACAGCTTCTAGCCCGCATATTTCACACCCCTATGGTGCACAGGCCACTCAGACTTCGCAAGAGGACTGCCATGCGGGCTAGAGAAGCAAAACCGCGCCAGGTTCGAGAGATAGAGAACTGCATCACACTGTTCCCATGAGAGACCATTCTCAGGACCGACAGAATGCTCCCGGTTCCCTTTCTGGGCGCGGTTTTGCCACAGCCCGGATGTCAGACTCCGCGGAGCTTTGTGAAACATCCGGGCTAGGTTGACGCGTATACGCCGCCGCGGGATCGGCCATCCGACGTTTGATTGCGACTTTGCCGCGCTAAGAAGGATGCGGATCAAGGCGAGCCCCACCGCTCGCGATGCACCCGGGCGGGGTTGAAGCGGGTGCGGGGTTCCTTGGTTTCGCCGGGCCAGCCGAGCGCGACGGCAGCGACGGGGATGACGCCCGCGGGAGTCTCGAGCAGGCTGGCGATCTTCTGAACACGGGCTTCCCGCGGATGGATGCCCAGCCAGCACGCGCCCAACCCCAGCCCGTGCGCGGCGAGCAGGAGGTTTTCGACGCTCGCGGCGCAATCCTGGAGCAGGTAGCTGAGTTGCCGGTCGTGGGCCGCTTCGAGTTCGCCGCAGACGACGATGCCCAGGGCGGCGGTCGCCAGCATCTGGCCGTTTGGCAGAATGCGCGTCATCGCTTCGAGGGTCGAGCGGGACCGGATCACCACGAAACGCCATGGGTCTTTGGCGACGGCTGAGGGCGCAGCCATGGCGGCTTCGAGAAGCGCCTGAACCGTCGGCTCGTCGATCTCGCCTGGCTTGTAGACCCGGATGCTGCGGCGTCCGAGAATGAACTCGATGAAGGGGTCGCGGGCGTGCGCGTTCATGGCATCCTACGGCGCAACGCTGTAAACGCGGACGTAATCCACGCGGAAGTAGTCGGGCAGGTCGGCCTTCTTGATGTCGCCGCCCCAGGTCCCGATCTCTTCGGTCAGCTTGATGAACTCCGGCACACGGGAGACGCCCCCGGCCGTGGTGCGCCAGGCCTCCTTGCCGTCGACATAGAACACATACTCCTCCGGCAGCCACAAGAGTCCGAAAGTGTGCCACCCTTCCATGACGCCATCGACCTTGAACTTGATCCCGGCCGATTTGTGGTCTTTGCCGTAGCCGTCCCAATGCAGGTTTGACGTCAACTGGCCGTCCCGCCACGGGACCTCGACGATGTCGATCTCCGTGCCGTCCCGCCCCTCGTCGCCGGTCGTGTTGACACCATCGCACATCAGCCAGAAGGCGGGCCAATGGCCGGGTTGTTTGGGCATCTGGCAGCGCGCGACCAGGTAGCCGAACGCGTGCTCGAATTTGCCGCGGGTGTTGACGGCGCCGCAGGTCAACCGCTCGCCATCCTTTTTGGTGCGAAGCACCAGATGGCCCTGACCATCGACGTACGCATCGTCCTTGACCCAGAAGCCGTCGCGGCGTTTCCAGTCTCCCAGCCGATTCCACTTGGTCTCGTCCAGGGCCGCCCCGTCGAATTCGTCCTGCCACACCAGCTTCCACTCCTTGCCCTCGGGCGTGGGCGGGAGGAACTCCTTGGCGGACGGCGGCTCGCCCCCGGGGCTGGGGAGACAAAACACAAATCCAGCGCCTGCGAGCAGGCAAACAATCGAGCATTTCATAGGCATTTGGCCGAGCGTTGTATTCGGTTTCAGTCTAAGTGGACGATGCCGGAGCCCAAGGTCTTCAATCGTCGCGACCTGTGAGGCATCGGCGGTTGTTCGGCGCTGGCCGCCGCGCGCCTTTGATCGGCGCGTGACGTTCACCCCCGCAGACTGTCTGACACAGTGCGGCGGGGAAAAAGTTTGTCTCGCGTCTCCGGTGTGCGACACTTCGGTCGAGCCCGACGCAGACCGGCCCGCTGACCCCGGCGCGGGGGGAGGGAAAGGGATCGGCGTGAGGAGGCCTGTCGGGGCGGGGCGGTTGGGACGGCGTCGGGCGGGAATCGGGGCAGCATGAGTCGTTTCGGCAATCTGGAATTCAGCCGGTCGGGGATCGAGCAGGCGTCGCGGAGTGAGGAAGTGGGCGACGCGGTCCTGCATCTTCGCGAGGCGGAGGCGGCCTTTCGGCGCGGGGCGTTCGAGCAGGCGCTGCGGTTCTATGCGCGCGCGCTCGAAGACGCGCCCAACGACGCGGCGGCGTGGGTGGGGCAGGCGCGGATGCTGATCGAGATGGGGCAGTTCGACGAGGCCAATCGCTGGGCGGACAAGGCGCTGGAACGGTTTCCCCGGCATGCGGACGCCCTCGCGGCCAAGGCGGTTGCGCTGGCCAGGCGAGGCGACACGAAAGCCGCGTTGGCTTTTTCGGACGCGGCGCTCGAGGAGGAGAGTTTGACGCCGTACGTGTGGCTGGCGCGGGGCGATGTGCTGCTGGCGCGGGCGGAGAAGCGGGCGGAGCACTGTTTTGCCAAGGCCCTGGCTGTGGCATCGGGGGACTGGCTCTGGCCCTGGCTTGCCTCGCGCATTCACGCTTTCTACCGCAAGTTTTCGCTGGCGCTGAAACTGGCGACTCAAGCCCTGGCCCTGGACAACGGCCAGGCGGCGATCTGGCTGCAACTGGGGCGTTGTCAACTGGCGTTGGGGCTCGCCGCGGCGGCGAACGATTCCTTCGTCCAGGCGCGCGAGATCGATCCCCAGTGCCCGCAGGCCGACGAGGCGGACGCTTCGCTGCGGGAGGCCGGTTTCTGGACGCGCCTGGCCGGGCGGTGTCGCAGGTTCTGGGAGGGCTGACGATGCAACGGCTCGATGCACTCTTGCAGGCGGCGGTCGAGCGCGGGGCCTCCGATCTCCACCTCGTCGCCGGCGCTCCTCCGGCCTTCCGGATCAACGGGGAGATCATCCTCGCCGACGGGGATATCCTCACATCGACCGAACTCGAGGATTTGGCGGGATCGATGTTGAACGCCGAACAGGCGGCGGCATTCCGCCGCGAATGGGAACTCTGCACCTCGCTGCACTGTCCCGAGGCGGGGCGCGTGCGCGTGGCGCTCTATCGGCGCGACGGCCATGCGGAGTTCAGTTTCAGGTTCTGCGGCGAGGAGATTCCGTCGCGGGAGGACCTCGGGTTGCCGTCCAAGCTCGATGAACTGGCGCGGCGTCCCAACGGGCTCTTGTTGATCGCCGGCCCCACAGGCTCCGGCAAGACCACGACCCTCAACTACATCGTCGATCTGATCAACAGCGAGCGGCGCTGCAAGATCGTGACCATCGAGGATCCGATCGAGTTCGTGCACCGGAACAAGCGCGCGATCGTGGTCCAGCAGGAGGTGCTCTCCGACACCCACTCGTTCCGTCGCGCCCTCATCCACGTCCTGCGTCAGGACCCCGACGTGATCGTCATTGGCGAGATGCGCGATCATGCGGCGGTTGCCACGGCGTTGACGGCGGCCGAGACGGGACACCTGGTCGTCGGGACCCTGCATTCGCCCAGCGTGGTCCATGCGATCGAGCGGATTATCGGGGTGTTCGAGGGCGCGGCGCAGCGCCAGATCATCCTTCAAATGGCCAATTCCCTGCAGGGGATCATCGCCCAGGAATTGGTGCCCAGCGTCGATCGCTCGCGTCGGACTCTGGCTTATGAACTGCTGGTGGCCAACAGCGCGGTGCGCAACGTCATCCGCGAAAACCAACTCCACATGATCGAGACCATCATCCAAACCGGCGGCAAGGATGGCATGACCCTGCTCGACACCTGCCTCTACGACCTCTACTGCCGCTGCCTGATCAGCTATGATGTCGCCCTGACGCGCGCCCGTCATCCGGACCGCATCGCCCAGCGGACCGGCTAGCGGGCGCCCCTCAGGTCAAAGCCGGGCCTCAGCCCCATGACTGATTTCTGGACCATCGCAGGGCGGACTCTGGGGGTGCTGGGCGGGGCGGCCCTGGCGGTCTGGGTCCTGAGGGCCTGGTGGAAGAAGAGCGACGACCGCCCCGGCCTTCTCATGCGCTGGCTGCTGACGCTGGCCGACCTGTTGTTTCTGGGGCTGGTGGTCGGGCCGATTGTGGGACGGTTCGATTACGGCGCGGCCTTCGTGGGAGTGCCCATGGCGGCTGTGGCCGGTCTCATCCTGGCGTTCATCTGGGCCCCGCATCTTACGGAGGCGGTCGGGCGCAAAGTCGGCCAGCTTTATGATGGCGGCGATGTGCCGCCCGATCCGGAGCCGTTCTTCTCGATCGCCGAGGCGCGCCAGAAGACCGGGCGGTACATCGAGGCGGTGGCGGAACTCGAGAAACAACTCGATGTGTTTCCGACGCATTTCCGCGGGCTGATGATGCTGGCGGAGATTCAGGCGGAGAATCTCCACGATCTCCCGGCTGCGACGCAGACCGTCGAGCGGATTGCGAGCCAGCCGGTGCACGCCCCCAAGAACGTGGCCTATGCCTTCACGCGGCTGGCGGACTGGCAGCTCAAGTATCTGAAAGACCCGGTTGCGGCGCGTGAGACGTTCCAGCGGATTGTCGATGTGTTTCCCGACTCTCCGGAGGCGTACCATGCGCACCAGCGGCTGGCGCACCTGGCGACGGCGGAGTTCCTGGCCGGCGCCACCGAGCGCAAGCCGCTGAAACTCACTCGGCATGAGGCTCGTCTCGGGTTGCGTCCGGACTTCGAGGGACTCAAGCCGCCGGCGCCCGATCCGGCCGGCCGGGCGGAGGCGCTGGTGCGGCAGTTGGAACGTTTCCCGCTCGACAGCCAGGCGCGCGAGGAACTGGCGTTGGTCTATGCGTGCGATTTCGGGCGGCTCGATCTGGCCTTCGAGCAACTCGAACAGTTGATCGCCCAGCCGTGCGCGCCGGAGGCGCAGATCACCCGCTGGCTCAACCTGCTGGCGGAGTTGCAGGCCCGCGAAGGGGGCGATGTCGCCCTGGCCCGGCAGACACTCGAGCGGATCATCGAGCGCTCGCCCGAGAGCGGGGCGGCGGAGGCGGCGCGGCGGCGGATGGCGACGATTGGCCTCGAGCTGCGCGCGAAAAAAGAGAGCCGAGCGGTGGCGCTCGGCTCGTACGAAAAACGGCTGGGGCTGAAGATGGGCGGCCCGCCCCCGCGGCAGACTCCGCCCCCGGCGCCCTGAGGAAAACGAATGCCCGCGCCTCCAGCCCGCATATTTCTTATGAAATATCCGGGCTAGCGGGTCTGGAGTTGCAGGGCGATCTGCTTGTCGATCTCGCTGGCCAGGGCAACGTTGCCGCCTCCGCCGCTTTTGCGGGCCTGGACCATGACGCGGCAGATGTTGGGCTCGACCTCGTCGAGCTTCACCCAGACCTTGTTGTTGTCGACTCTGGCTTCGAGGCTCTTCGAGATCGTGTTCTCGCCGGTGAGCGTGCCGTTGAACGCCAGCACCTCCCGAGCCGCATCGAAAATCTGGTCAAGCGGCCGTTCGTAGCGGCTTTCGATCCGGTCTTTGACAAACGGCTTGCCGGCCCGGGTGCGGCCGTCCACCGAGTGATAACAACCGACCGTCAGGGCGATCAGGCACAAACCGGCGATCAGGGCCGAAAGGTTCGTCTTCATGCGCCCGAATGCAATCACATCGGGCCGGACCGTCAAGCCTTTTGCATTTGCGGACCTGCGGCCCGGCGTTATAAAGCCCCTGATGAACTGTACTCGCCCCCGCGGTTGAAACCGGTTACCACTCTCCCGATTTCATCCGCGGGAGATCGTGGTGCTGCGCCTCGAACCCGTGAGGGGGAAGCGCGAGGGATCGAAGAAGCGGATGTCCCGTGCTGGGCTGAGGGAACCGGCGCGGCGAATCGAGATACAGAACGCGAACGCAGAAGGACTTGTCATGAAAACGCAACGCTGGCCTCAACTCTTCCGCATCTCGGCTGTCGCCATGACGATGGCTCTCCGGCCGCTGGCGGCCCAGGAAACACCGTTCGCCGATCTTGTCGGGCCGGGACCTGTCGGCGCGGTCACTCAAACGGCGCCGTTGCAGGTGCCCGTGATCACGTGGGGGGGCGACGTTGCCACATTCCACGCCAACGGAGGGCTCACGACGCAGCCCGGCACGATCTTCCAGAAGCAGGGGCTCAACCTGCGGCTCGCCCCGGCGGACGATTTCGTCCAGCAGGTTCGCGACTATCGGGCGGGCAAGACGCCGTTTCTGCGCGGGACGTTCCACATGGTGGGACTGGCGTCGGAAGTCATCGGCTCCGATCCCCGCACCAAGGGAGTGGTCATTCTCCAGATGACCTGGTCCGCCGGCGATCACATGGTGGCGCGCGAGGCGTTGCGGACCCTCGGCGACTTGAAAGGCAAGACCGTCGCGCTGCAGCAGTGCGGCCCGCACGTCGGCATGCTCGACGACGTCCTGAAATCCGCCCAACTGACCTGGAACGACATCCGGGTGGTCTGGGCCAAGGACCTGTCCGCCTCGCCGGACTCGCCGTCCGAGATGTTCCGCAAGCGCGGCGACATTGACGCCTGTTTCGCGATCACCCCCGACATGGTGGGCCTGTGCGGCGGCCTCACGAGCGTCGGCACCGGCGCGGAAACGACGGTGAAGGGGGCGCGTGTCCTGGTCTCGACCGCGCAGCTTTCGCGCTCGATTGCGGACGTGTATGTGTGTCGGAAGGACTTCTACGATGCGAACAAGGAATTGGTCACCAAGTTTGTCGCCGGCTATCTCAAGGCATGCGAGGACGTTCTCGATCTGAAGAAGCAGTACGAGACCTCCGGGTCCGCGCCCTACAAGGCCCTGCTTCAGATCACGCAGAACATCTACGGGCAGAAGACCATTCCCGTGCTCGAAGACGCCCACGGATTGGTGGCGGACTGCACGTTCGTCGGCTATCCGGGCAACGTGGCGTTCTTCCTCGAGCAGGGCAACCTCACCGGATTCGAGACGTTCCAGAAGTCCGCTCTCGATCTGGCGGTCAGCCGCGGCTATGCGCGCGAGCGCATGGGGCTCTTCCCCTCGGGGCTCGATTACAAGTCGCCGCTGTTCCTGAGTTACCTGAGCAAGACCCAGATCGAGCGCGGCGAGCGGTTCCGCGCCGAGGCGGTCCGAAGCGAGATCGAGCAACTGAGCGCCGGGGGCGCCCTGGACGAACGCACGATCCTGTCCTTCACGATCAACTTCGAGCCGAATCAGACGGAGTTCAGCGCCGTGCAGTACGGCGCCGAGTTCCAGCGGGTCGTCGAAACGGCAGCCCGTTTCGGCAATGCCGTTGTGGCGGTTCGCGGCCATGCCGACCCGACCAAGACGCTGCTCGATCTGGTGAAAGCGGGCCTGGCGCGGGGCGTGCTCAAGCGGGTCGGCAGCCAGGGCAACTACTCTTATTCCCTCAACGGGAAAGCGCTCGATCTGGGCAGCACGGCCGAACTGACGCGGCTCATCGAGAGCGGCGCCTTCGACGGCGTGCCGGACAGCAACCCACGTGAGACCATGCAGGCGGCCTTGAACCTGTCCCGCAGTCGCGCCGAGGCGGTGCTGGACTCGATTATCGAGTACGCGAAGAGCAAAGGCCTGACAATTGACAAGACGCAGATTCAGCCCGTCGGCGTCGGCATCCGCGAACCGTTCGTCGCCAAACCCTCGAACATGGACGAGGCCAAGAAGAACATGCGGGTCGAGTTCCGCATCGTCCGCGTCGCCGCCGAGGCCACCACACAGTCCGACTTCGACTTCTAGCGAGGCGCGCCTCAGACCCAAGACCGTTGCGCAATCACACCGGAGTTTTCTATGAGCCACACGCCCTGGGGTTGGTTGTCCATCCTGGCCCTCGCCGCCTTGAGCCCGAGCACGGCGCGTCTGTGCGCCCAGGACTACCACGACAGCGTGGTCATTGTCCTGGATGCGTCGGGGTCCATGAAGGACCGAATGCCGGGGGGAGACGGGAGCAAGATGGCCGCGGCCAAGACGGCGCTCAAGACCGTCTTGCGCCAAATCCCCCCCACCACACACATCGGTCTGCTCGTTTTCAGCGCCCGCGACCTCCGGGAACCGTGGGTCTACCGGCTGGGGCCGCGCAACGACGACGAGTTGACGTCCGCCATTGATCGGCTCGAACCGTACGGGAACACGCCGCTGGGGCGCCATATCAAGCAAGGAGCGGATCGCCTCTTGCAGGAGCGGGCGGCGCAGTTCGGGTACGGCACATACCGGCTCCTCGTCGTCACCGACGGCGAGGCCCAGGACCAGAACCTGGTGGACCGGTACGCGCCGGAGGTGCTCGCGCGCGGGATCACGATGGACGTGATCGGGGTGGCGATGCGGCAGGACCACACCCTGGCCCGAAAAGCCCACTCCTATCGGCGCGCCAACGACGCCGCCTCGCTCGAACGGGCTGTGGCGGAAGTCCTGGCCGAGGTGAGCCGCCCGCGCACCGACACCGCCCAGGCCGACGCCTTCGTCGAGTTGGCCTCCCTGCCGCCCGAGGTGGCCGCCGCGGCTCTGCAGGCCCTCTCGGCTTCCGGGAACCAACCGATCGGGGAGAGACCGCGCCAGACCGCACCCCCGGAGTCCAAGAGGCCCGACGACGACCTCCAGCCGGCCGCAGGCGCGCCGGCGCCCGCGCCGGCGCCCGCGCCGCCCATGCCGCCCGCGCCGGGCCGGTCCAAGCCCAGCTACAGTCTGTGGTTGCTGATCGTTCTCGTCTTTCTCATCGTCTTCATCGGTCGTCTCTTTAAAAACCGCAGACCATGAGCGAAAAGCGCGCCAGGGGATGTCTGATTGCCGCGGTGATTTGGTGTCTGATTCTCGCCGTTTTGGGCGTGGCGTACCGATACCTGGTGCACCCGTACTTGCGGGACAAACTGCGCGGCGACACCGGATCGAGCAGCCAATACCGCGAGGAGTTGGTTGTCGCCGCCGACGCGTTCAGCGGCTATGCGCTCCTGCGTTCGGAAGCGCTCAAGCAGCAACTCAAGGCGGGCCAGATTCGGTACATGGTGCGCGAGGACCGCGGCGATTTCTCCGCCCGCCTCGAGGCGTTGCAGGCCGGCAAGGCCCATCTCGCCGCGTTTACGATCGATTCGCTTCTGGTCGCCGGCGCGCGTCTCGGGGATTTTCCGGGCACGATCGTGCTGGTCCTGGACGAGACCAAGGGGAGCGACGCGCTGGTGGCGGCGGCCGGCTCGGTGCAGAGCCTCCAGAGCCTGAACTCGCCCGAGGCCCGGATTGTGCTCACGCCCAACTCGCCCAGCGAATTCCTCGCGCGCGTGGTCGTGGCCCACTTCAATCTGCCCCAACTCCCCGCGCGCTGGTGGATCGAGGCGGATGGCCCGCCAGCCGTGTACAGCCAGTTGCGCGCAGCCAAGCCGGGCGAGAAGAAGGCCTTCGCCCTCTGGGAACCGTACGTGACCAAGGCGCTGGCTGAGCCCGGCGTGCACGTCCTGCTCGATAGCTCGAAACTCAAGGGGTACATTGTCGATGTGCTGGTTGCCCAGCGGCAGTTCCTGCGCGATCACCCCGACCGGGTCAAGGCCTTCGTCGAGGCCTACTGCCGGGCCGCCTATGAGTACAGCCAGGTCCCCGACGGCCTGCCGCGGCTGGTCCGCGAGGATGCCCGCCAGACAGGCGCCGAGAGCCTCGATGAGGCCCAGGCCAGGCGCGTCGTCCAGGGCATTCAGTGGAAGAACACCCTCGAGAACTACGTGCACTTCGGCCTGACGCAGGCCCCGCCCCGATCGGGCGTCGATTCCCTCGAAGACATCATCGGGCGTGTGATGGATGTGTTGCTCAAGACCCGCGCACTGGACAGCGATCCGCTGGGGGGCAAGTACAGCACCCTGTATTACGATCAGATTCTCGCAACCATGCAGCGCGAACAGTTCCATCCAGCCAAAGGCGCCAACCTGATTCCCGGACTCGGGCCCAGCGCGGCCGCCGACGAGCAGGTGCGGTCCGCCCAGGCGATCCGGGCGCTGAGCCCGGAGCAATGGAGCCAGTTGCAGCCTGTGGGCGAGCTGCGGGCCGAGCCCGTGGTTTTTGCGCGCGGCTCCGCCACCGTCAGCCAGGCGAGCGAACGGGATTTGCAGGCCCTGGCCCGCCGGCTCGAGTCGTTCCCCGAGTTCTATGTCCGCATTCTTGGGCAGACTCGAGCCGAGGGCGACGCCGAGGCCAACAGGCGGCTCGCCCAGGCCCGAGCCGAAGCCGTCGCCCAGTCCCTGCGCGCTCATGGGATCAATCCCGATCGCCTGCGCACCCAGGCCGAGCCGAGCAGCGTGGCGGGCGGCGAAGGCCAGACCGTTCTCTTCGTTGTTGGCCAGTTGCCCTACTAATGCAGCCTGACATCAGCGTCACCTGCTGTCCGTGGGTGCAGGCCAACGCGCCCAGCGAGCGCGGCGAGGGGCGGCGCCGTGGCAAAAAGACTGTCCACGGACTCGAACCCGATGCATATTCGGCGCTGATCAAGTTCAATTTCGAGATGCCCGACGCTCGAAAAATCCGAAACCGCATCGTGCTGCGCCTGGCCGGTCATCCGCTGGTCATCGGCCCGTTCATCGCCGGGATGACGGCCCTGACGGCGGCGTGGTCCTTTGGCTGGAGAGCCGGCTTTGCCCTCTTCGCCGGCCTGGCCGGCGTGCTTGTGGCGGCCGGGTCGTTTGTGACGCAGTTGACGCTTCGCGGCGAGCGCCTGGCGCGCCAGGTGACCGACGAAGTCCTGGTCGAGGAGGGCCAGGCGGCCCAGCGCGCCCTGGACGATCTGGACCGCCAGTTGGCCGAGGCCGACAAGGATGCCCGGCCCGAGACCGCGCTGCGGGACCTCCGGGCGCTGTTGCGCGCGTTCGACGAAGCCGAGGCCGCCGCCAGTCCCGCCCATCTCCCGCTCATCGTCGACCTCCGGGCGCGGGTGCAGGAGGTCTTCCGCCAGGGTGTCGAGGCCGTTGCCCAGACCGGCAAGCTGTGGCAGACCGCCCGGCAGTTGAATTCGACAGCCGCCCGCCAGCCTCTGCTCGACCAGCGTGAGCGGCTGATTGCGGACATCCAGGCCACCGTCAAACAACTGAGCGACACGCTGGTCGGGGTGCAAAACCTCGGCACCGGCCAAGGATCGCCGCGCGAGTTGGCCAGGCTGCGCGAGGAACTCGATCAGAGCCTCGCCGTGGCGAAAACGGTTGAAGAACAGGTTGCCTCTCTGTTAAACGAAACCCCAATCGGCAGCCGCCACGCGATGGCTGTCCCCACCTCGGAAACGAAAGGATAAGTCTATGTTCGGCGCTCTTGTCCGCTGGTTCAAAGCCCTCGGTTACTTGCTGACCGGGCAGATGGACTCCGCCCGTCGCGTCATCGATGCCAATCCCCATGTCGTGCGGGCCAAGTACGACCAGATTGTCCGGGAGAAGATTTCCCAAATCCAGATTTACAAACAGGCGGTGGCGGGCCTCATCGCGCAGCAGGAGACCAAGATCGCCACCGTGAAACGCCTCACCGAGGATGTCCAGCAACTCGAACGGCTCAAGGCCGGCGCGCTCGCCAAGGCCAAGCAGACTGTCGAGCGCCTCCAGGCCTCGGGCAAATCCAAGGAGGCCATCCATACCGACGAGGACTACAAGAAGTGTCTCGCCGCCTACAACGACTTCTCGTCGACCCTCGGCGAGAAGCAGGAGCGCATCGCCGAGAACGAGCGCGACGTCGAAGGATACCGCAAGACCATCGGCGAGCATAAGGTCCAGTTGCAGCAACTCCTGCGGGACGTCGAGAAAGTCAAAGCCGAGGCCTCGGACGCCGTGGCCGACATCATCACCGCCAAGCAGGAGCGCGATCTGGCCGACACCCTCGCCGGCATCGCCAAGGACGGCTCGGCCGAGGAACTGCAGCGGTTGCGCCAGATGCGCCAGGAACTCCGGGCCGAGGCCCGCGTCTCGAAGGAGATGGCCGGCACCGACGTCAAGGCGCAGGAGGCCGAGTTCCTCGATTACGCCCGCCGGACGGCCGCCAGCACCGAGTTCGACGCTCTGCTCGGCATGGAAGAGAAGAAAGAGGCCGCGCCGCCCGCCGCCGAAAAGTCATCGGCACTGCCGGAATGAACCTCGCATTCATCCCCCCACTCGAACCACCCCCGATTCCCATGAAAACCACTCGATTCGCCCTTGCCCCCGCCGCCTGGCTTCTCGCCGCGGCCCTCATCGCCTGCGCCCCGTCCGCCCTGCCCGCGCCCGCCTTCTCGCTCGCCTGGAGCGAGTATCCGTCCTGGAGCGCGTTTGGCGTCGCGCATGTGTTCAAACTCATCGATGGACGCGAGGGGCAGACCGGCCCGATCGAGGAGAAATGGGGTGTCGACATCGTCCTCAAGGAGGCCGAGTACGATCCGTGTCTGACGATGTACGGCTCGGGCCAATGCGACGCCGTGTGCATGACGACACTCGACGCCTTGAATCCGGCCTTGGGACGCCCTTCGGTCGTGATTGTGCCGACCTCGACCAGCGCCGGGGCGGATGCCCTGATCGTTCCGAACACGATTACGAAAATCAAGCAACTGCGGGGACGGAAGGTCTTCGGCCTGGCCAAGAGCGTCTCCGAGTACTGCTTCAACCGCAACCTCGAACTCCTCGGCGAACGCCCCGAGGACTACAAGTTCACCAACATGGACCCCGGCGCCGCCGCGGTCGCCCTCCAGCAGAAACAGCGGGAGATCGAGGCCATCATCGTCTGGAACCCGTTCGTTCTCGAGACGCTCAACAAACGCAAGGACGTCCATGTGCTGTTCGACTCGACGACGATCCCCAACGAAATCATCGATTCGGTTGTCATGGCCCAGGCCTCGCTCGACAAACCGGGCGGCAGGGAGTTCGCCTGCGCGGTCGTCGACGCCTTCTACCAGGTCAATCAGCGCCTCGCCGATCCCGCCACCCGCGACGACACGTTGATCGCCCTGGGCGAGAAGTTCAGCCACCTCGACCTGGCGTCCATGAAACAGGTCGTTCAGCAGACGCGTTTCTATGCCGCGCCCAAGGCCGCCCTCGACCTCTTCACCGGCCCGGAACTCAAGGCCGTCACCAAACGCGTGGTCGATTTCTGCGTGAAACAGGAGATCGTTCCCTCGGCGCCGAAGATCGGCTACGGCAGCCAGGCCGAGGCGGGCGCCGTGGCGCTGCGCTTCGATCCCGCCTTCATCCGTGCCGTGGCCGACAGGAAGTGACGCCGTGCGCACCGTGTCTCTGGCCAACGAGGTCCATCTGGCCACGGCCAATCGCGTGCCCAACGGCATCGACACCCGAGGCGCCGGCGCGAGCGAGGCGGGCCCCGCGCGCCCGGCGTCCGGAAACCCCGTGTCATGATCCGTCGCCCCATCAAGTCCTCGACGGCAGCCTTCCTGGGCGCGCTCTCGGTCCTGCTGATGCTCGGCGGCTACACCTTTCTGGCGCACCGGCAGTACCAGCGGAATCCGGACGACACGACCATTCCGCGCTGGAGCCAGTTGCACAAGGGCCTGCAGAGCGCCATCGAGGTCAATCGGCGCAGCGGAGACCGCTGGCTGGTGATCGACGCCGTCGCGAGCGGACAGCGTCTGTTCCTGGGACTGGCCGGCGGCGTGGCGGCGTCGCTTCTGCTCGGCCTGGCGATGGGCTGTTTCGCTCCAATCGAGGGCTTTCTGCACCCGCCGCTCTCGTTGCTTGCCAAGGTGCCTCCCACCGCCGCGCTGGCCGTCTTTTTTGTCCTTGTGGGAACCGGAAACAACATGTACGTGGCGATGATTGCATTCGGCGTCCTGCCCACCATGACCCTCACGGTGAATCTGGCGGTCAAGGAGTTCCCGGACGAACTTCTCTACAAAGCCTACACCCTGGGTGCCTCCCACATGGAGGTGGTCTGGACCATCATCTTTCGCCAGGTGCTGCCCAGGTTCATCGACGCCGTCCGACTCTCGATCGGGCCGGCCATGGTCTACCTCATTGCCGCGGAAATGGTCGTGGGCGACGTTGGCTTCGGCTACCGCATCCGCCTCCAGTCCAAACTCCTCAACATGAGCGTCGTCTATCCGTACCTCGCCATCCTCGCCGCATTTGGCTTCGGCATGGACTCGCTGCTGCGCCTGCTCCAGCGCAAGCTGTGCCCCTGGTATGAACCCCGAAGGTGATGCCAGTCCCGCAGCGGGCGACATCGCCCTCGAATGCCGCGGCGTGGGCCACGGCTTCGGCGCCAAAACCGTCCTCTTCGATGTCAATCTCAAGCTGCGACGCGGCCAGTTCCTCTCGATGGTCGGACCAAGCGGATGCGGCAAGTCCACACTCCTCCGCGCCATCGTCGGCACCCACCCGCCCCGCGCGGGCGAGTTGCGGCTTTTCTCGACCGAAACTGGAGACCAAGGCAAGGTCATTGATGGCCCCGGACGGGATCGGGGCATTGTCTACCAGCAATACTCGCTGTTCCCCTTTCTGACCGCCCGCCAAAACGTGGCCATCGGCCCGATGCTCGATCAGACAAGCCTCGCCTTCCGGTGCCTTCGCCGGCTGCGCTGGCGCCGCCTGCGGCGCGACCAGTGGCGGGCGGCCGGTGACATGCTCGAGAAGGTGAAGCTCGGGGACGCGATGGACCTCTATCCGCACGAGATGTCCGGCGGCATGCGCCAGCGGGTCGCGTTGGCCCAGGCCATGATCATGAAACCGGAGATCATTCTCCTCGACGAGCCCTTTGGAGCGCTCGACGAAGCCACGCGCGAGGACCTCCAGCACATGCTGCTCAACCTCTACGAGGAGAATCAGAAGGCGGTGCGGCAAGGCCTGCGCCCTCCCTACACCCTCATCATCGTCACCCACGAACTCAACGAGGCCATCTACGTCGGCGACCGCCTCGTCGGCCTCTCGCAACTCTGGGACTGGCGCAAAGAAGGCCACGCCGAAGCCCCGGGAGCGACTGTTGTCTATGACAAACCGACCCCCGTTTTCGATTCCAAGGCCGCCCGCAACTTCGAGCGCTTCACCGCCCAACGCGAGGAAATCCGCCGCGTGGTTTTCGAACCGGACCCGCCATGCGACCGACATCAGCATGTGGTCTATTGGCGCGAATGCAGAACCCGACCCAACGCGCCTCAAACCGATCCCGATCCCCATCCGCTTGCATGAACCCCCCCCCTCATGACTTCTTGCGGCAGGCCGGGCGCATCCTCAATTCCGGGCAGGCCCGGTCGGTCGTTCTCACCGGCAACATCTACGATCTGTTCTGCAGGACCGCCGACGGTCCAGACGCCTATGTGCCGCTCATTCCCTTTCTCACGGCCCAGTGGAATCTTCCCGGCCTGATCGTCATCACCTACGAGTTGAACGGGCCCATCCGGTTCCACCACGAGACCGACGCCGAAAAGGTCCGCGATGCCTGGCTGAGATGGCGCAGCGGCTGCGACAGCAACGCCCTGGCCATCCAGCGCATGCTGGCCAAGGGCAAAGCCGCCAGCGACCTCGATCTGATCCTCGAGACCTACGACGACACCCTGCGACGCGCCGTCAACAACCCGACGCTGGCCCTCGAACTCCTGCGCCAGATGTGCCTCTGCTCGCGCACTGTCCTCGGCGGCAATCGTCTCCTGGCCGAAAACCTCCTCATCCTCATCGAGGGCGCCGACCTGCTGATGCCCGACGCGCCGATTGCCGGGCTCTCGGACGTCGACCGCCAGCGCATCGGCATCTGTCATGACTGGTTCAGCGATCCAGGGTTCCTCACCGGCGGCGATTCCGTGGTGCTGATCGCCGAGTCCCGCAGCCTGCTGCATCACCGCATCGCGCGCCTGCCCCAATTGCTCGAAGTCGAGGTCCCCGCCCCCGACGCGTCTGTGCGCGCCCATTTCATCGCCTGGTTCGAAGCGGCCCTGCCCGAAGAGGCCCGCGCCAAGCTCGGGACATCTGCGGCCGACTTGGCGCAGTGGACGGCCGGGCTCTCGCTGCAAGCGGTCATGCAGTTGCTCAAAGGGGCGTCTCATGAAGAACGCCCCCTGACCCAGACCGACGTCGTCGCCAAGGTCGAGTCCTTCATTCAAAGTCAGTTGGGCGAGGACATTGTCGAGTTCAAGAAACCGTCGCATCGGCTCACCGATGTGGTCGGATTCCGCCGCCTCAAGGAGTTCCTCGCCAGCGACCTCATCCCGCGCCTGGCCCTGTCCGGACCCGAGGCCCTTGCCGGCGCCGCGGTCTGCGGCCCGATTGGGGGCGGCAAGACCTTCATCTTCGAAGCCGTCGCCGCCGAACTCGATATCGTCGTCCTGGTGCTCAAAAACATCCGCAGTCAGTGGTTCGGCCAGACCGATGTCATCTTCGAGCGCCTCCGTCGTGTCCTCAACGCCCTGTCCAAAGTGCTCATCTTCGTCGATGAGGCCGACACCCAGTTCGGCGGCGTCGGCGCCCAGACCCACGAGACCGAACGGCGCCTCACCGGCAAAATCCAGGGTATGATGTCCGATCCCCAGTTGCGCGGACGCGTCATCTGGCTCCTGGTCACCGCCCGCATCCACCTCCTCTCGCCCGACCTGCGCCGGCCCGGACGCGTCGGCGACCTCATCATCCCCACTCTCGATCCGGAAGGCCCCGACCGCGAGGAATTCCTCCGCTGGACGGTGAAACCGGCGCTCGATGCCGACCTGACCAAGCCGCAAATGGCGGAACTCGAGACGGTCACGCGCGGTTACTCCGCCGCCGCGTTCGCTTCGCTTCGCTCGGAACTCAAGGCCCGGACCCGGCAATTGGGCCGGTCGCTCAAGTTCAACGAAGTCCTCGAACGTGTGGCGGACAACCTGCCGCCGGCCATCGAGGAGACGAGGCGATACCAGACCCTCCAGGCCCTGGTCAATTGCACTCGACGCAGCCTGCTGCCCGATCCCGATGTGACCGAGGAGCAGCGCCGGGCCTGGGAAGCCGAACTCCGCCGCCTCGAGGCCAGGTCCCTCGAATTGTAGCCGGGCGAGAAACGATGGCGTTGGGTGCGCCTGTGTCCAGTGTTCGCGTCCCGGCATTCGGCGGCCAGTTCCCGGTCAATTTCGTCCGGATTGTCCAAGCACCACGCCAATGCCGCGTGGACCTCGCCCAGCGTCAGATACGGGTACGGTGATCGGTGACGTCCCGCGCACAGCGGTGCTGAAGCACGCGCACTCTCCCGCAATGCGGGGCTTCGCGACCTCGATGCCGAACTGGCGCGGGTGGCCAAGTCCATATCGGCGGCGTAGGCCCGCTGCCGGGTGGCCAACTCACTCCGTTGGGCGCGCCGCATCTGCCACGTGGTGGTCACCAGACCGAGCACCAGGCTCATGACCACCGCGCCCAAAGCCCCCGCTAGTTTCGGATTGCGCCGGCGCCAGCGCCAGGTCCGTTCGGCCCGATGCACCGGACGCGCGCGGATTGGCTCGTTGGTCAGGAACCGGCCCAGTTCGTCGGCCAAGTCCTGGGCGCTGGCGTAGCGTCGGTGCGGGTCTTTCTCGAGGCACTTCAGCGTGATCGTCTCGAGATCGCGGGGGATGCTGGGGTTCAACAACCGCGGCGCGACCGGCTCGGTCTCGATCACCTGCCGCAGCAACGCCGTAAGGGTCTCGCCCTGGAACGGCGGTCGGCCCGTCAACAAGTGAAATATGCGGGTCAAGGGTCGGCTGCATGGCTTCCGACCGTCTACCATGATTAACACGCTTCAGTTAACAAGAACCGACGGGCTTTCTTGGCGCTTTCCGGATAGCACGGATGGGTTGGCAGGGGGCCCTGCCGCGCTCGCCAGGTTCGGTCCTGCCAGGTGCAAAAGCCGCATGGCCACATTCCATCCGCGCCTGTTGAGGCAGTCAGCGGCGGCTACGGGTCCTCCGGCCTATGGCACCAGGGCGCGATAGAACCGTTGGGCGTACTTGGCGGCCAGGGTGTCGGTGAACTCGACGGTGCCGGTCACGTTCGTCCGCACGCCGATCTTGGTCCACTGCACCAAGTCGGTCGAACCCTCGAAGACGTACAGGAAGTTCTTGTCGCCCGTAAGCGTCAACTGCACCGCGCCCTCGGTCGATCGCGTTGCGGTCAAGCTCGGCGCAGCGGAGCCACCGGCCTGGTGCTCCGTGACCTCGAACGTTTGCCGCGCAGCCACATTCGCGAATTCCTGGACCAGGCCCGACGGCCACTCGATCCGGACCAACTCGGCGCTGCTGGCGTCGCCCAGACCGAAATGGGGGATCAGGCCGTGCCCGCCGCTCAAGCCGGTGTTACCCGTCAACTCGCGCATCTGCCAGAAGCTCTTCCCGCCAATCGTCGCCTTGACGCGCACCTTGGCGCCAATGGCCGAGCGGTTCGAGGCGACGCCGATCAGGTTGAGTTTGAGCCACGATTTGCCGTTGCCGTTGTTGCGGTAAAGGAGATTGTACGCGCGCTGATCTGGGCTCAAACCACACGCGATGAAGAGATCGAGGAAACCGTCATCGTTGTAGTCGGCCCATACCGTGCCGAGGCGGTACGTGCCGGCGGTGAGGGGGCTGCCCACTTCGACGCTGCTGAAGGTACCGTCGCCGTTGTTGCGGTAGAGGATGTTGGGCGTCCCAGTGAACCTGGTGAGGAACAGGTCCAGGTCGCCGTCATTGTCGTAATCACCCCAGGCCCCGAACGTCGCGCAGACGCTCTGAACCACGCCGGCCGTGGACGCGACGTCGGCAAACACGTTGCCGCCCAGGTTCCGATGGAGCGAGTTCAGGCCCGCCCCCCAGGGGGGCGATCCACCCGTCACAAACAGGTCGAGCCACCCGTCGTTATCGTAGTCTCCCCAAAGCCCGACGTCGCCGCTCACGAGATTTGACCCGGGTGTGCTCATGAGAAGTGACCCATTTG
>DAOOQY010000009.1:2798-20373 GCA_035389025.1 Verrucomicrobiota bacterium | reverse complement strand
GGACAGGTCATTCGCCTACTCACCCGTCCCGTCCGACTTTAGAGCAGCCCTGGGCGCAGGGAAGGGTGCTGCACGGAAGGCGTGACAAACTGCGCCTTTCTGCGAACAATGGCCACTGCATGTTTTCATTGCAGCAACTCTTCGGTAAGAAGGACAAATTCCACCAACTGCTCGAGTCGGCGGCCGAACAGGCGCGCGAAAGCGTCCGCCTGCTGGTCGAGCTTCTCAAGACGCCGGGGAGCCTGAAGAACCTCGACGCCCTGGTCCTGGCACGGCGCAAGGAGAAGAAAATCTCCGAGCAAATTGGCGAGGAGCTGGTGCGCACGTTTGTGACCGGGCTCGAGCGCGAGGACATCGAGGCCCTCTCCCATGCCCTCTACAAGATACCCAAAACGGTGGAGAAGTTCGCCGAGCGTCTGAGCGTCTCGTCCATGCACGTCCAGGGGGTCGATTTCACCCGGCAAGCCGAGATGATGGAAGGGGCCACGGACGTCGTTTTGGCGATGGTCCGACAACTCCGCGGCATCGAACACATCGAGAAGATGAAGGAGTTGAACGACCGGTTGCAATACGTCGAGGGCGAGGCGGACAAGCTCATGGTCGAGCTTCTGCGGGAACTCTACAACGGCAACCTCAGCCCGGTCCAGGTGGTGGTGATCAAGGACCTCTACGAGTTGATTGAAAAGGTGATTGACCGCTGCCGCGACGCGGGCAACGTCGTGCTTCAGATCGTCCTGAAGAACTCGTGAGTTGGGACCTCCGCACATGACCCTGATCCTGCTGGTCATTCTGGTGGCCCTGGTGTTCGAGTACGTCAACGGCTTTCACGACACCGCCAACTCGATCGCGACGGTCGTCTCCACAAAGGTCCTGACCCCGCGCCAGGCAATCGTCCTGGCCGCCACCACCAATCTGCTCGGCGCACTCTGGGGCACGGCCGTCGCAAAGACCATCGCGTCCGGCCTCGTTGACACCAAGATCGTCACATCCCAGATTCTCGTCTGCGCCCTGCTCGGCGCGATTGTATGGAATCTGGTGACCTGGTGGCTCGGACTGCCATCGAGTTCCTCGCACGCGCTGGTGGGCGGGCTCTGCGGCGCATGCCTGGCCGCCGCGGATAACCGCTGGAGCGTCATCGTCTGGTCCGTCCCCGGCTCCGAACACTGGTGGCAGGGCAAAGGCGTTCTGTGGAAGGTCGTGGTGCCGATGGTGACCTCCCCGCTCTGCGGTTTCGCGATTGGCTTGCTGGTGATGGGGACACTCTACTTCCTGTTGCGACACTGGCGTCCCCACACGGTCAACCGCGTGTTCGGCAAGCTGCAACTCCTGAGTTCCGCCTACATGGGCTTCAGTCATGGCACCAACGACGCCCAGAAGACGATGGGCATCATTGCCCTGGCTCTCATGACGGCAACCGCCGCCGGCTACTTTCACGATCTGCCCCACTGGCTCGGTTTCCTGAGGACTCCGGAGCCGCCTCCGGGAAAAAGCGTCGAGATCGCTGTCTGGATCAAGGTGCTCTGCGCCCTGACGATGGCCGCAGGGACGGCCGCGGGCGGCTGGCGCATCATCAAGACCCTCGGACACAAAATGGTGAAGCTGCACCCCGTCCATGGCTTCGCGGCCGAAACGACCGGCGCCACCGTCCTCCTGGTTGCTTCCCATCTCGGAATGCCCGTGTCCACAACCCACGCCATCACGACCTCGATCATGGGCGTAGGGTGCGCCAAGGGATTCAATGCGTTGAGACTCAGCGTCGTGGAACGGATTCTCTGGGCGTGGGTTCTCACGATTCCAGCCAGCGGAGCAGTGGGATACCTGCTCGTGCAGATCGGGCTCAAAACTGGCTGGATGCGCTGAGCCGAGTGCTCTCAGCGTCGTCGATCTCTCACCTGCACACGCTGTGTTCGGCGGCACACCTGCCACCCGACGGCACGGAAAGACCCCACCTATTGACGCATATTCCAACATATGCATACACTTGCGCGCATGAATCTGATTCGGATTTACGAAGGGCTTGCGGATGTGAACCGGCTCAGGATTGTTCACCTGCTGAGTCAGGGGCCGCTGGCGGTCAAGCACCTGCAAGGTATTCTGGGGATATCGCAAGTGCGCGTATCGAAGCATCTGGCCTACCTCAGAAAGCGGGGCATGGTCGAAGTGGACAGGAACCGGAACTGGATGATCTATCGTCTTCCAGCCTTGCCGTCTGCGGAGTTGAAGGCACAAGTCAAATGCCTGTCTGAGTGCGCGCCGGGCATGCCGATTCTCGATGCGGACCTCTTGGCGCGGCGGGCAATACAACCCGAGGTTGACCAGGTCGCGGCTTCTGGCGAACGGTTTGAGCCGACCACGGGGGCGGCACCCCCGACCAGGTCCCAACCGGCGGCCAACGTCGGATGGGGGCTGCAAGAGGAGGAGGGATACGTCGACTGATCAGCCGGAGACGGCGGCTTCGGACGCGGCCATCTGGGCAAAGACGAGCTTGTCCTGATCGACGGTGACGTGGATCGGTTCGCCCTGGTGGAGGTTGCCTCTGATGATTTCCTCGGCGAGCGGGTCTTCGAGGTAGCGCTCGACGGCGCGGCGCATGGGACGCGCGCCATACTGCGGGTCGTAGCCCTTGTCGGTCAGGAAGTCTTTGGCTTTGGAATCCAGTTCGATTTGGATGCTCTTGTGTTTGAGACGTTCCGTGACCTTCGAGACTTCGAGATCGAGAATCTGCATCAAATCGGGTCTTGTCAGCGATCGGAACACGATCACGTCGTTGAGGCGATTGAGGAATTCCGGGCGGAACATGCGCTTGGCCTCATCGAGGATTTTCTCCTTCATCTTTTCGTAGGTGAACTGCTCGCTGGCGGGGGTGAAACCGATCGAGGTCTGCTTGCGGAGTCCTTCGGAGCCGACGTTTGAAGTCATGAGGATGACGGTGTTTCGGAAGTCGACCTGGCGTCCGAAGCTGTCGGTGAGTTTTCCTTCCTCGAGAATCTGGAGCAACATGTTCATGACGTCGGGGTGGGCCTTCTCGATCTCGTCGAAGAGGACGACGCAATAGGGTTTGCGGCGGACCTGTTCGGAGAGCTGGCCGCCTTCCTCGTAGCCGACGTAGCCCGGTGGCGATCCGACCAGCCGCGAGACGTTGAACTTCTCCATGTACTCGCTCATATCGAGTTGGATGAGCGACTTCGCATCGCCGAACATCTGTTCGGCCAGAGTCTTGGCGAGGAGGGTCTTCCCGACGCCGGTCGGGCCCAGGAGCATGAACGTGCCGATTGGCCGTTTGGGGTCTTTCAGATCGGCGCGCGAGCGCCGGAGGGCCTTGCACAGGGCGCTGACGCCTTCGCTCTGGCCAATGACGACCTTCGTCAACTCCTTCTCCATATCGAGGAGTTTGTGGGCCTCATCCCGCCCCATGCGTTTGAGCGGAATCCCGGTCCATTTCGCGACGACGTGCATGATGTCCTCGTCGTCGACCCGAACCCGTTTCTCCTCGCGCGAGGTCTTCCACTCGGCGAGGATGGATTCGAGCTTCTGCTTGGCCTGCTTTTCCTTGTCGCGCATGGCAGCCGCGCCCTCGAAATCCTGCTCTTTGATCGCGCGCTCCTTCTGGGCCTTGATCTCCTGGATGTCGGCTTCGAGCTGTTTGACATCGGGGGGACGGGTGGTGGCGCCGATGCGGGCGCGCGAGCCGGCTTCATCCATGACGTCGATGGCCTTGTCGGGGAGGAATCGCCCGGTGATGTAGCGATCGGACAGTTGCACTGCGGCTTCGAGCGCGCCGTCGGTCAGGTCGATTTTGTGGTGCGCCTCGTACTTGGGACGAAGCCCCTTGAGGATGAGGACGGCCTCGTCGACAGTGGGCGGCTCGACCCTGACGGTCTGGAAGCGACGTTCGAGGGCGGCGTCTTTCTCGATGTATTTGCGGTACTCGGTGAGGGTTGTGGCGCCGATGCACTGCAGCTCGCCCCGACTCAGGGCGGGCTTGATGATGTTCGAGGCGTCCATGGTGCCCTCGGCCGAACCGGCGCCGACGATGGTATGCAGCTCGTCGATGAACAGAATGACGTTCTTCGAACGGCGGATTTCGTCCATGACCGCCTTGATCCGCTCCTCGAACTGGCCCCGGTACTTGGTGCCCGCGACCATCAGTGCCAAGTCGAGGGTGATGAGGCGTTTCTCGCGCAGCAACTCGGGCACATTGCCGCGGACAATTTCCTGGGCGAGCCCTTCGACAATGGCCGTCTTCCCGACGCCGGCCTCGCCCAGCAGGACCGGGTTATTCTTGGTGCGCCGGCACAGAATCTGGATCACCCGCTCGATCTCGTCCTGGCGTCCAATGACAGGGTCCATCTCGCCCTTGCGGGCAATCTCGGTGAGATCCCGTCCAAAAGCCTTGAGGGCGGGGGTCTTGACGTCGCCCTTCTTGCCCGAACCCTTGGCGGCGGTTTCCTCGCCGCCCTCCTCGCCCGAGACGAGGTTCGGATCGAGTTCGCGAAGGATTTCCTGGCGCGTCTGTTCGATGTCGATTTCGAGGTTCTTGAGCACGCGAGCGGCGACGCCGTCGCCCTCGCGCAGGAGGCCCAGGAGGATGTGTTCGGTGCCGACGTACGTGTGGTTGAGCGCTTTGGCTTCCTTGCCTGCGAGGGAGAGGACTTTCTTGACGCGCGGCGTGTAAGGGATGTTGCCGATCATCTTCTGATCCGGCCCTGTGCCGACCTGTTTCTCGACTTCGAGTCGGACGGTATCGAGGTCCAGGCCCATCTTTTGAAGCACGTTGACGGCCACGCCCTGGCCCAATTTGATCAAGCCCAGAAGGATGTGTTCGGTCCCCACGAAGTTGTGGTTGAACCGGTCAGCCTCTTTGCGGGCCAAGGCCAGCACCTGCTGGGCGCGGGGCGTGAAATTGCTCAAGTTCTCCTCACTCATAATGCTCTCGACTCCGAATGCGCGATTCGCACAGGGCGACTCGGCGGACCCGCCACAAAATGCTACGCTGAGGGCGGTTTGTCCAGCGGCTCCGCGGTGCCCGGGGGAATGACCGGGCGGTTGACCGTGCGCAAGGCCTCCCGCATCATGTCCGCGCGGCGGATGTCCCGTTCTTCGGCGGAGAGTTTCTCGGAATACCTGGCCTGCAAATGAGCCGGCTGGGTCAGAATGGTCAACTCATCCACCAACGACCGCACGGTGCCCGGGAACAGCCCGAGGTCGAGCCCGGTCCGGAGCAAGGACAGGAGGTTCATCGCTTCCTTGCTCGAGATGCTGTGGGCGTTGGCGAGGATGCCGTAGGCACGGCCGATGTGGTTAAAAACGACCTTGGGCTTCTTCTCGAGCAATGTCCCGCGAGCGTTCTCCTCGTGTTCGATGATCTGGGCCACGACCTTGCTCAGGCGCTCGACGATTACGGTCTCCGTTTCCCCCAGAGTCATCTGGTTCGAGATTTGGAAGATGTTTCCCAGGGCCTCGGTCCCCTCGCCGTAGAGGCCGCGAACGGCCAAACCGAGCTTGTTGACGGCCTGGACCACCTGATTGATCTGCTCGGCGAGGACCAAGCCAGGCAAATGGAGCATGGCGCTCACACGCATGCCCGTTCCGACGTTGGTCGGGCAGGCCGTGAGGTAGCCCAACTCCGCAGAGAACGCATACGTCAGGCGGTTCTCGAGCCTGGTATCGAGCGTATCGATGGCCTGCCAGGCCTCATGAAGTTGCAGCCCCGGTTTGAGGGACTGCATGCGGAGGTGATCTTCCTCGTTGATCATGACGCAGAGCGACTCGTCCTTGCTGAGGACCAATCCGCTGCCCGTGCTCTTGGCCGCATGCTCGCGGCTGACGAGATGGCGCTCGACCAGAATCTGCTTGTCCAACCCCGAAAGAGCATCCATCGACTCGGCAAAGGCCCCCTGCATCTCGGGCAATTCCGCGACAGCGGCGCGAATGGCCTCGCAAGCCCGGATTCGCTCCGGCTTCTTGGCCCAGCCCGGGAATGGACTGCCGGAGAGGTTGCGGGCAAGCCGGACGCGACTGGACAGAACGATCTTGTCCTGCGGGCCGGACTGTTTGGCTGCTTCCTGGGCGGGGCGGAGAAACTCCAGCAGGTGCATGCGGCTTAGGCGGTGACGGCACCGCCGGTTGCGACCTTCATGGCCTTGATCTCGTCGCGGATTCTGGCGGCCTCCTCGTAATTCTCGACCTTGATCGCCTCTTCGAGACTTCTCTGCAGGGCCTGGAGGCGGTCCTCGGGCGGGCGTCCGGGCGTTCGGCTCTGGGACTGGGTCTGGCCGGCGGGGCTGCCAGGGGCTTTGCCGACGTGTTGATGGCCCTTGTGCATGGTCTTCAGAAGGGCTTCGAGGCCGTCGCTGAACGCCCGGTAACAATCCGGGCAACCGAGACGTCCGGACTTCTTGAAGTCAGCCTGGGTGAACCCGCATGTGGGGCAACTGGTTCCGCCACTGCTGGCGGCTTGGGCAATCTCTTGCGACGCGCCCAACCCCATCAGGAGATCGGCGAGCGAAAACCCGGTCGGATCATCAACGCCTTTGGCCTTCGAGCAGGCCTCGCAGAGATCGAGCTTCTTGATCTTGCCTTCGACCACCTGGGTGAGATGGACCGTGGCCTCTTGCTGTTTGCACACCATGCACAACATACGCAATTCAATACAAGAAGCTACATCCCGCCAAACCAGGCGCAATGTCAAATCGCCCGCCGCTTCCTGGACGGCGCGATCGGCTCCCCGGAAACCTGGGTCAAGGCGCGATACCGCTTCTCGAGATCCCGGGTGAGCGTTCCGGGTTTGCCGTTCGCTATGATGCGTCCGTCGATCTTGACCACCGGAACGATCTCGGCCCCCGTCCCGGTCACAAAGCACTCGTCCGCGTTGAACAGATCGTACCGGGTCAGATTGGTTTCGGACACCGGGATGCCGCATTCCCTGGCGAGTTCGATGACCACGCCGCGGGTGATCCCGTAGAGGGCTCCTGCGTAAAGGGGGGGCGTGAGCAATTGACCGGCCTTGACGATGAACACGTTGTCCCCGGTGCATTCGGCCACGTAGCCGGTGGCGTTGAGCATGATCGCCTCCTCGACACCGGCGATGTTCGCTTCAATCTTGGCGAGGATGTTGTTGAGATAGTTGAGCGACTTGATGGCCGGGCTGACGGCGTTGTTGAGGTTCCGCGTCGTTGGGACCGTCACGATCGCCAGGCCTTTTTCGTAAAACTCGGGCGGATAGAGCTGAATCCTGTCGGCGATGATGATGACCGACGGACGGCGGCATCGCTCCGGGTTGAGACCGAGAGTGCCGACACCCCGTGTCACCACCAACCGAATATAGCCGTCCCGAATCCGATTGCGGCGGCACGTCTCGACCACAGCGCTCATCACCTGCGCGTGCGTCATCGGAATCTGAAGCAGAATCGCCTTCGCTGAGCAGAAGAGGCGGTCGATATGTTCCTTGAGCTTGAAGATGCGGCCGTGATAGGCGCGGATGCCCTCGAACACGCCATCCCCGTAAAGCAGCCCGTGATCGAACACGGAAATCTTCGCATCACGCTCGCTGCAGTATCGGCCGTCAACATAGATAGTCATACAAAGCAGGCCGCAGCGTACGAAAGGGTCCGCCAACGTGCAATCATTTAGGTGAACTCTCCAGCCCCGAGACCCGTCGACACGATGAGTCGAACGGGGCCGGGGCCCGAGCCAAGGCGCGGTCGCTTGCTTTTTCCTGCCACCTTCCGCAGGCTCACCGCCGCCAGTCTATGTGGCGGCGTTTCAGAGAGCGTGGCGGGGTGTGGGTGCTTGCCCAGAGTCTTCTCATGGTGCTGATTCTGGGTCTGGCCCCCGTCACCGAAGGGACAACCCCGATTCCCGCGGCCCGGACCGCGGCCTGGGTCTTATTCATCCTCGGCGCGGTGCCGGGCATCGGCGGCGCGGCCGTTCTCAGGAACAACCGGACCATCTTCCCGCATCCCCGAGAGGGCTCCCAACTGGTTCAACACGGGGTCTACCGCTGGATTCGGCATCCGCTTTACACCAGCCTGATGGTGCTTGCGACCGGGTGGAGTCTCTTTTGGCATAGCTGGCCCGCCGGCTTTATGACCGTGATCCTGGTCGGGTTCTTGAACCTGAAGGCCAGGCACGAGGAGAGCCTCCTGCGAGCGGTATTCCCTGCTTACGGGACGTACTGCGACCGCGTCAAGCGGTTCATTCCAGGCGTGTTCTGACCTGTTCCCAACCCTGGGTTGACGTCCCACGCGTCAAGCGTGCTGGGGCCGGTTCGTGAGTATGATGGCCGTATGCGCCGGACCGACGCGCGCCACTGCGGACGTTTCCGCGCCTTCCGCACGCAGTCTCGAAGGGGGTGGGGGGGGCCGCCGAGCGGAGCCCTCGCCAAATTCGCGCAAATATCGGTTGACAAGCAGGAAGCAGTTTATAGACTTCGGGTGAATTTACGATGAGCACTTGGGAAACAAACGGAGAAATGCTATGAAATTCCTCGGAGGGACAGCTCAAACGGTTGCATGTGGGTTCGCACTGTGCATGGCTCTGGCTTCGGGCGCGTGGGCCGATCCAGGCTCAGCAAAAGTGCAAGCCATGCAGGGGGGAAGCGCGCAATACTCGCTCGACGGGGTTACGTTCAGCCCGCTGCAAGAAGGGACAGTGTTGCAGCAGGGCGCCACGATCAAGACCGACAGCATGGGTGTCGTGGACCTGTATCTCGGGAAGAATGGGCCCTCGGTTCGCCTGACTCCGGCAACGACTCTCAAGCTGACAACGCTGAGCAGCGATGCCGGTGCCGGCGAGACGATTCTCGACACGGAACTCGAACTCTCGGCCGGCTGTATCGCGGGCATCGTCAGGAAAATGAGCCTGTCCTCGCGTTACGAAGTCAGAACTCCGGTTGGCACCGCCGACATTCGGGCCGGCAAATATCAGATTTGCGCGACGGGGCGTCTGATTGTGGAAGAGGGCATGGCTGACTTCAGCTTTGCGCCGGCAGGCGCGGCCGCCGCCACATCCTTCGAGGTGCCCGCCGAATACATGTTCGATCCAACACTGAGCAGCGGGCGCGGTGGCGTCGTCCCGACCCCTTTCAATATCCGCGACAATCTGCGGAGCGAGTTTGCCCAGATGCGCGGCGGCGCGGGGGGCGGCGAGGAGCCGGTTCAGGTCTGGAGTCCCACCCCGAGCTGGATGCAACCGGACCGCCCGTTTGACGAGCCGAGCCTCCAACCTGACGGCATTGGCAAGCCTTGGGTCAGGCCGCCTGTGTTGAATCCCACGGTCGGGTTCGAGGAGTACTATCCGCCGATCTCGCCCTGGCGGCCGCGGCGATAGCGGCGGGCGGGACCTGTCAAGACAGGTTACATTTCCAAACCCAACCCAGAGCAGCGCCAGTTGCTCTGGGTTTTTCGTTGGATTGCGGTGTGTCGAAACGATTCACCGAGGCCGCGCCGGGTGTTCCCCGATCCTGCTTTTCGAGGTGGAAATGGTCCGCGGCGTCGATACAATGAGACGGTTGGGCGCGGTCTTGTGCCGCAGCGTGGAGTCGAAGCGGCAGGCGCGTTTGCCGGCGAAGAGATCGACAAGCCGTGCCGAGGAAAGGAACTGAGTTATGGCGCTTGAGATCAACGTTCGCCAATTGGAGAATGCGGCCATTGGCTTGGAGGGGGACCTGGAAGCGGCGGCGCTCGATCTGGACACGCGCGATGATTTGGTCCGGGTGTCTGGACTGCTGCGATACCGGTTGACCGTCGAGCGCCTGGGAGAGAGCCTTGTGATTCAGGGCCGTCTCGACTTGCCTCTGCAATGCACCTGTGTTCGATGCTTGCGGGCTTTCGACAGGGCCTTGACGATCGATGACTGGGTCTGCCATATCCCTCTTGAAGGGGAGGATCGGGCGATGATCAACCATGATGTCGTGGACTTGACGCCTTACGTGCGGGAAGATATTCTTCTTGCGCTTCCGCAACATCCGTTGTGTGAATCTGGATGCTGCGGCCTGCCTTCGGCACCGCGCGCAGAAGCCCCGCAATCGGGGTTGGGTCTGTCAGGAGACCGTGGCATGTCTGTGTGGGCCGATTTGGACAAACTGAATTTCTAAACCGATTTATGGGTGTTCCGAAGAGAAAACCGTCGCATAGTCGTCAGCGCCAGCGTCGCGCGTACAACAGTGTCTTGAGTCTGCCGCAGCTCAGCACCTGTCCCCAATGTGCGGCCCCCTGCCTGCCCCATCGCGTCTGCCCGGCTTGTGGATACTACAAGGGACGTCCGGTAAAGTCAGTCGAGGCCAAAGGATAGACCGAGCCGGCACTCCGGGAAGAGCCCTGGTTTCCTGGCTTTCCGCTGCCGTTCCCCCCTATGCGCATCGCCGTAGATGTCATGGGTGGAGATCGCGGTTGTCGGGTGGTGATTGAAGGCGCGCGCCTGGCTTTGCGAGCCTACCCAAAAATCGCAACCCTCTATCTTGTCGGCGATCAGGCCCAGATCAAGACGGCCCTGTCGGGCGCGCGCCAGGAGGATTCGCGACTCCAGATCGTGCACGCGAGCCAGGTGCTGACGATGGAGGACAAACCGCTTGTGGCGCTGCGCAAGAAGAAAGACTGCTCGATCGCCCGGGCTGTCGAATTGGTGGCTGACGGACGCGCTGAAGCGGTGATTTCCCCGGGCAACACGGGCGGGGTGGTCACTGTCGCAACAGTGCGGCTTCGGCAGCTCGAACCGGTGGATCGTCCCGGCATCGCGGCCGTGATCCCCGCCCCGGAGAACGAGTTCGTGTTAATGGACGCCGGCGCAAACGTCGAGTGTCGCCCCCTGCACCTGCTTCAGTTTGCCCTCATGGGGAGCATCTATTCCCGGGAAATCCTCGGTTACACCCGCCCGCGTGTCGGCCTGCTGAGTGTCGGAACGGAAGATGTCAAAGGGAACGAACTGACCCAGCAGGCGTTCAAGCTTTGCGAGCGGGCGGACTTGCACTTCATCGGGAACGTGGAAGGGCATGACTTGTTCGCCAACCGGGTGGATGTGGTGATTTGCGACGGCTTCGTGGGCAACATTGTCCTGAAGACCTGCGAAAGTCTTGCGGCAAACATGTTCCGATGGATCAAGACCGAACTCACCAAGAACCCCAAACGCCAGCTCGGCGCGTTGCTCGCCAAGGGTGCCTTTCGGGCAATCCGGCATCGCACGGACCCGGAGGCGCACGGCGGAGCTCCGCTGCTCGGTCTGAACGGCAGCGTCGTCATCGCGCACGGCTCGTCGCGCGAGCGGGCGATCATGAATGCCATTGGGCAGGCGGTTCAGGCCGTCCAACACCGCATCAACCAGGCTATTACCCGCGAGTTGTCCGCCGCTGCCCCGTTGGGCGGCGGGCAGAACCGGCTCGCAGCCTCCGCACCCGCATGAATTCACCCCGAAAGGTCTTTCGCAACCCCCGCGCCAAACACGATTTCAAGGGACGAACCTGCGCAGTGGCGGGCGTTGGCTCGTATGTCCCGTCTCGGGTGCTCACCAATGCCGATCTCCAGCGCATGGTCGACACCTCAGACGAATGGATCATCACCCGCACGGGCATCAAGGAGCGGCGCTTGGCGGCTGCCGACGAGGCGACATCGGACCTCGCCGCCAAGGCGGCAGTGAAGGCCATGGCGAACGCCCAGGTCACGGCCGACCAACTCGATTTGATCGTCGTTGCGACCGTCACACCCGACATGCCCTTTCCTTCCACGGCCTGTCTGGTGCAGGAGAAGATCGGCGCCAAGCGCGCGGCGGCGTTCGATATCGAGGCGGCCTGTTCCGGCTTCATCTATGCGCTGGAAATCGGGCAGCAGTTCATCATGTCGCGCACCTTCGACACGGTCCTGGTCATCGGGGCCGACAAACTGTCTTCGATCGTCGACTGGAGCGACCGGAACACCTGTGTCTTGTTCGGCGACGGGGCGGGTGCGGCGGTTCTCAAGAACATGCCGCATTCGCACGGCTTGCTCACGGCGTTCATGGGTGCTGACGGCTCCAAGGGGTCGGTGCTCTGCGTGCCCGGGGGCGGCAGCCGGTGTCCCGCCAGCGCCGATTCGGTTGCCAATCGGCTGCATTTCCTCCGGATGGACGGCAAAGAGACGTATAAGAATGCGGTGCAAGCCATGCTGTCGGCGGCCCAAGAGGTGTTGCGGCGTTGCGAATTGGATATCTCGCAAATCAAGTGCATTATCCCCCACCAGGCGAACCGGCGCATCATCGACGCTGTCGGGGAGCGATTGGGAGCCAGGCCCGACCAACTGTTCGTCAACCTCGAGAAGTACGGAAACACGTCGGCCGCCTCTGTGGGGATCGCCCTGGACGAAGCGGTATCCCTGGGGCGCATCGAACGCGGCGATCTTGTGCTCCTGACCGTTTTTGGCGGCGGCTTTACGTGGGCTGCGGCCCTGATCGAATGGTGAATGGGGTCCGGCCATGCCGCATCGGCATCGGGAAGTGCCGACGGCGTTGACGGCAAGAAGTCTTGTGGTACGCTGCATTTAACCTTTATGAGCACCAGTAAACTGGACACGTCCGGCGTCCTCCGTCCCTTCCCCACCGCCTCATCTCCGACACGATTGCTTCTCCCCGCCGAGCAGGTTGCGATTCGCAAGAACGGCATCGAGTTTCTGTCGCCCAATCCGATCCCGCTCTGGACGGAGGTGACGGTCGATCTGCGCTCTCCGCAGGGACAGCGTCCAGTGCGCGGTAGCGGCGTGGTTGTGGATTGCATGGGGGACCGGCGCACCGGGTACATCGTCTCGCTCATGATGACCAGCCTCACCCGACAGTCGCAGGAACGCCTTTGCCAGCTTGCCGCGGATCGGCTGGTCTGATTTCTGCTGTTTCCAACACCCACACATGGAACTCTTCATTCGGATCCTGCAAACGGCGATCGATGGCGGGGCGTCGGATGTGCATCTCAAGCCGGGCGGGCCCGTCATCTTCCGGATCGAGCGTTCCCTCGTCGCCGTCGAGGCCCCCACACCGACGGAGCAATGGGTGACCAAGATCGTCGAGACCATCGTGCCGCGGCATGCCACCGCGCGGCTCGAGGAACACCGCGAGGTCGATTTCTCATACTACGTTCCGAATGTCGGCCGGTTTCGAACCAATGTGTTTCAGCAGAAGGGCCAGTGGTGTCTGGCGATGCGCTACGTCAAGATCAAGGTGCCCAGCTTCGAGGAACTGGGGCTGCTGCCGATCCTGAGGACGATCGCCGAATCGCCGCGCGGCATCGTGTTGCTGTCCGGATCGACCGGATGCGGCAAGTCGACGACCCTGGCGGCGATGGTCGAGCACATCAATGCCACTTCGAAAAAGCACCTCATCACTCTCGAAGACCCCATCGAGTACGTTTTCGAGGACAACCAGTCCGTGATCGAACAGCGCGAGATCGGTCTCGATTCGCTCTCGTTCGAGATGGGCCTCAAACACATTCTGCGACAGGACCCCGACATCATCATGATCGGTGAAATGCGCGATGCGGTGAGTTTCATGGCCGCAATCAACGCCGCGGACACCGGCCACCTGGTCCTCTCGACGCTTCACACAACCACCGCGTCGCAGGCCATCGGACGCATCCTGGATTTCTTCCAGCCGGACGAGCGCGACCAGGTCCGCCGTCAGTTGGCAGCCACCATGCAAGCCATCGTCTGCCAGCGCATGGCAGCACGGGTTGGCGGAGGCGTTGTGCCCGCCCTCGAAATCATGATCAACACGCCGACAGTCCGCAAAATGCTCGAGGAGAATCGGCTCGAGAAGCTGGCTGCGGCGATCGAAACCGGTGTCGAGGACGGCATGCAGACCTTCAATCAGGCCCTCTTCAACCTGGTCAAGGAAGGAAGAGTGAGCGAGAAGGAAGCCCTCGCCAAAGCCACCAATCCGCAAGCGCTCGAGATGAATTTCAAGGGCATTTTCCTCGACGAAGCGCGCCGCATTCTCACCTGACTCCCCACTGGGTCCCCGGCTGCGCGGACGAACATTCCGCGTCGGGGAAAAGGACCGCCGCGCCCGCGCGTGGCGGGCGGTTGTTCGCGACTGGCCAACGGGGGTCGGCACCGGGAGGATCAGTCAACCCGGCCAGGCTGCCCGCCCCAGAGGTCTGCTGCATTCACCAGATCCGGAAACGGGCAGCTTTGGCAGAGGGCGTTGGCGTGATCGCAGAAATCCCGGACGATCTGAAGCATCCCCTGCTGGTCGGCTGCCCGCCGCGGTTTGGGGAGCGAGCGGCCCGCCAGCAGCCTTTGCCGCGCGAGACGCAGCACGGCGTTGTCCTGCGCCGCGGGCCAGGCGAAGTAACGATGTTCCGCGCGCTCCAGCAGGGCCGGGTCTCCGCCCGTCCCCGCACGACTCCACAGCCACGGCAGCACGACATTCATCGCCAGGTCGGTGACGCGCTGCAGGCCCAGCCAGGGGCGGGGTCTGGCCAGGTGACCCGATCGGAGTGTCCAGTGCCACGACCAGTAATCATGGGGCGCAACCTGCCAGCGTTCGAGGAGGGTGGCAGGCAGGCGACGGTCCGGGATGTCCTCCGCCAGCCAGCCTTCGAGCCGATCGAGCCATGTCGGATCGGCCAGCCAATGTGCGGCGAGCGCCAGCCGCCGTGCCGGGTGGTTGGCGGGACGCATCCCATGAAACCGCCACAAGCCCCGTGGGATCAGGTCCTCGGCGAATCGCGCCCGCTCGCGCCACCATTCGTTCCAGAGACTGCTGAGGAATGCATCGGTGTCCCGGGAAGAACGATCCAAAGCGTCCGGAAGCAGGCCGGCGACGCCGAGCAGAAGGACCTGCCAGCGTCTGGCGGAGAGGGGCCGGCCATCGACGCTGGCGCGGAATCGGGGCAGTAATTCAGCCAAACGGCGGAGGGCCCAGACATTGTGTTTGTAGCCCAGAGCTCCAAAGAGCCCTTCCCAGAGCGCTTGTTCCCAACCCGCGTGGCGGGCGCGCGCCCGGAACCGCGCTGCTTTTTGTTCGAGGCGCACCCTGGCGGCCTGCCGCAACATCTCTTCGAAGCCCCCTCCAGCCAGTCGGGAGAGCGGGTCAACGCACGCGCCGCGCAACGCCGGAGGCAGATCGGCGGCATTCAATCCTCCCAGCCAGCATTCGAGTTCCGCCAGCGGCGCATCGATCCACTCTCGCACGGCGATTGTCGGCAGGGCATCCGAGGCGGCTCCGGCCGATTCCCACACAACGTGAAGGATGACGTTCCGGTAGGCAGGGTTCGCCTGGTGCTGATGTTGCGACCAGCCGCCCGAACAGAGATCCACCTCGACGTCCCCCACTCGAGCCGGCGGCTCGCCAATCTGAATCACCGCCTCGCGGAAATCGGGGCCGGCCTCGCGGTTCCAAAAGCCCGGATGCAGCACCACGACCGGTCGGCCGTCGGTCGTATGCGCGTCGTCTCGTCGCAACCGCTGGTGCATCCAGATCAACTGCAACAGGCGCTCCGGCGGCGGCTGCCGGGGCTCCTGATCGCGCAATTGGGCCGGAACCGATCGCGCCTTGCGCCATCTCTGGTATAGATTTTCAGGGAATCCTGCCACCTCGGCGCTCTATGTCGTCCGGGATAGGCCTGATGTCAAGGGGGCAAAGTGCCTCTCCGCAGAGCTTCGAGCGCGTCCCGGAAGTCCGCCGGCCAGGGCGCCTCGAATGCGACGCGTTTGCCGCTCTCCGGATGGGTGAAGGCCAGGCGCCGGGCGTGCAGAAGCTGGCGCGGCGCGGCGAAGCCGCTCAGCTCTTCGAGCCTGAGATTCTGGCGCTTGCCGTAGACCGCGTCGCCCACAATCGGAAAACCAAGATGCTTGAAGTGCACCCGAATCTGATGCGTCCGCCCCGTGTGCAGCCGCACCTCGACCCACGTCGCCCACGCCAGGCGTTCGAGCGTGCGATACGTCGTCCGAGCGGAGCGTCCGCCGGCAAGAACAGCCATCACCTTGCGGTGCGTCGGGTGCCGGGCAATCGCGGCGTCAATCTCCCCGGCGGCGGACGCGAGTTCGCCGCAGACAATGGCGTGGTAGACCTTCTCGACCTGTCGATGCGCGAACTGGCGCGAGAGCGCCAGATGGATGGCATCGTGTTTGGCAACCACCATGACGCCGCTGGTGTCCTGGTCCAGCCGGTGGACAATGCCCGGGCGCGCCACGCCGCCGATGCCGCTGAGTTGGCCTCGGCAATGGTGCAGAAGGGCGTTGACCAGGGTGTCGTTCTCCGTGCCCGCGGCGGGATGCACCACCATGCCCGCCGCCTTGTTGAGCACCAGCAGCGCCTGGTCTTCATAGAGGATGTCCAGGGGCAAATCGCGGGCCTCGACCGTCGCCGGCCTGGGTGCCGGCCATTCGACCACAATCGTGTCGCCCGCCCGCGGCGCATGCGTGGGTTTGACCACGCGCTCGTTGACTCGAATGGCCCCTTCGCGAATCAGCCGCTGGAGGGCGTTGCGCGACACGCAGGGGAACTGGTCGTGGAGATACACATCCAGCCGCGTCGACGCCAACGCCAGCGCGGGCTCGACGATCAGCGTCTCGACGCGCGGCAGCCTTCCCGGATTCTCGTTCGAGCCGCTCATGGATGCTCGGCGATGGCACCGGACCTTCGCAGCCACTGGTAGAGGCCCACACCGCACCCGATCACCGCCAGGCTCACCAAATGGCCAGCAGTCGCCCACCCGCCGACATGCCAGACCTCGTAGTCGCCACGAAAAAACTCGATCAGGAATCGCAGCGCGCCGTAGGCGATCAGATACGACGCAAAGACCCGTCCGTCGAATCCCTTGCGGCGGTACAGCCAGGCCAGCGCCCCATAGAGCGCGAGGTTCGCCATCGCCTCGTAAATCTGGGTCGGGTGGACCCCGGCGCCCTGGGTGAAGTGCTCGGGCGGGAAATGGATGGCCCAGGGCAGAGAGGTCGGCAGACCGAAGCAGCACCCGTTCATCAGGCAGCCGATGCGTCCGAACACATGCCCGAGCGCGATGCTGGGGGCGAGGGCGTCGGCCAGTTTCCAGAGTGGCACCCGATGGCGCCGGGCATAGAAGATCGTCGCCAGCGACGCCCCTGCGAGCCCGCCATAAAAAACCAGTCCGCCATGCCGTATGGCGAACATTTCCCACCACGGTTTGCCGGCGAAATCCTGCTCCCAGTAGACGACGACATGCCACAGGCGTGAGCCGACAATGGCGCCGACCATGAGCCAGACGCCCAGGTCTGCAACCACCTCGCCCGAAATGCCCTTGCGCAGGCTGCGCCGACTCGCCGTCCAGAGGCCGGCGACGAACCCGGCGACGACCAGGAGTCCGTACCAGGTGACGGTCAGTTTACCGATGGTCAACGCAACTTGATGCATGGGAGCGGCTCGAAGCAAATGCCAATCGTCAGTCCGCACGCGGCTGACGCGCCCTCTCTGGAATCCTCGACCGGTGACACCTGCTGCAAACGGGTCGAGTGTGTGTGTTGCGTTGACGGGGTCAAGGATTCTCTCGATCTCGAATCTCAAGACAATCCGCATCCTGGATTTCGAGGGCGCGGCAGGCTAATTGTTGGGCGTGCGGCAAGTGTCTGAAACGATCGCGGCG
>DAOOQY010000009.1:0-2698 GCA_035389025.1 Verrucomicrobiota bacterium | reverse complement strand
GGGCGCGGCAGGCTAATTGTTGGGCGTGCGGCAAGTGTCTGAAACGATCGCGGCGGGCCGGGACGGCATCACCATCCACGGCGCGCGCGAACATAATCTGAAGAATCTCTCGGTCACCATCCCCCGCGGCCGGTTCGTGGTGATCACAGGCGTGAGCGGCTCGGGCAAGAGCACGCTCGCCTTCGACCTTCTCTTCGCCGAGGGCCAGCGCCGGTTCCTCGATTCCATGAACGCCTACGCCCGGCAGTTCGTCGAGCAACTGGCCCGCCCCGATGTCGACCTCATCACCGGGATTCCCCCCACGGTCAGCATCGAACAGCGCAATTCCCGCGGCGGCGGCAAGAGCACCGTCGCCACCATCACTGAAATCCACCACTTCATCCGCCTTCTTTTCGCCCGCCTCGGTGTCCAGCACTGTCCGGACTGCCGTCAGCCGGTCGAGCCGCAGACGCGCGATCGGGTGGGCGAGGCGCTGCGGGCCGAGGCGCGGCGGCGCGGCGAACTCTCGCTCCTGGCACCCATGGTGCGCGGACGCAAGGGATTTCATTCCGAGGTCGCCGACTGGGCCGCGCGGCACGGCTACGAGCGGATTCGGGCCGATGGCCTGCTCCGACCCAGCGCTCAAGGGCTGCGGCTGGATCGGTTTCGCGAGCATCACGTCGAGATTCTCGTCGGTACCGTCCGCCGCGACGGACGCCAGGCCACGCTGGCGGGGGCGGCGGCGAGCCTGCAAAAGGCGGTCGACGAGACCCTGAGGCTCGGCCAGGGCACGTTGCTGGCCCTGGACCGCGCGGGTCACGTGACACCGCACTCGATCGAGCGGACCTGCACCGGTTGCGGGCGGTCGTTTCAGCCGCTCGATCCCAAGCTGTTCAGCTACAACTCCGCCGCCGGCTGGTGCCCGCGCTGCCGTGGTTTCGGCGAGCTGTTCTACCTCCCCGAGGATGTCGATCGCGGCGCGCGGGCCGACGCCATCGAGGAATCATGGTTCGGGTGGCAGGAAGGCCAGCGCCAGATGTGCCCCGAGTGCGGCGGACATCGGCTCAACCCCGTCGCCCGCGCCGTGCGCCTCCCTTTTGACGCTCCGAACTGTGCGATCGCCTCCCTCCGCCAGAAGCCCACCGTCGACGACTTCGGCGCCGCGACGGTCGACAGTGTGCGGGCGTATTTCGATGCCTTGCGGGTGAGCGGCCGCGCCGGGCTCATCGCCCGCGACATCGTGTCGGAAATCCGGGCGCGCCTCTGGTTCCTCCACGAGGTTGGCTTGGGCTACCTGCAATTGGGCCGCGCTGTCACGACGCTTTCCGGCGGGGAAGCCCAGCGCATTCGCCTCGCGGCCCAGTTGGGCTCGAATCTCAGCGGCGTCCTCTACGTCCTCGATGAGCCCACGATCGGCCTGCACGCCCGCGACAACCAGCGCCTGCTCGCCGCCCTGGCCAAACTCAAGGCCCGCGGCAACTCCCTGGTCGTCGTCGAGCACGACGAGGCCACCATGCGCTCCGCCGACTACGTTATCGACCTGGGGCCCGGCGCCGGGATCAACGGCGGACGGGTCATCGCCAGCGGCTCGCTCGACGAGTTGATGCGGCATCGCGACTCGATCACCGGTCAATGCCTGCGCGCCCAAAAGGCGTTCCCCGCCCGCGGCGCGCGGCGGCTGGTTGCGACACCGCCCCGCGGCGGCCGCCTCGGGCGGAAACGCGTCCCTGCCGGCGGGGGTGGGTCAACCGGCGATGCGGCGGTCCTGCCCGAGTTCCTTGTGCTCGAAGGGGCGGCCGTGCACAACTTGCGCAATCTCACCGTGCGGATTCCGCTTGGACGCCTCGTGCTGGTCACCGGCGTGAGCGGATCCGGCAAGAGCACCCTGGTCCGCGAATGCCTCCTGCCCGCGCTCGAAGCCCATCTCAAGGCGCGCGGCTCGATTCCCGAATCGGGGGCCCGATTGGCAGGGGGACAGCAGTTCATCCGTGCCGTTTACGAGGTGGATCAATCGCCGATCGGGCGCACCCCCCGCTCGATCCCGGCAACGTACGTCGGTTTCTTCGACGACATCCGCCGGCTCTACGCCCAATTGCCCGAGGCGCGGTTGCGCGGGTACGGCCCGGGGCGGTTCTCGTTCAACAGCCCCCAGGGCCGCTGCCCGGAGTGCGAAGGCGCGGGCGTGGTCAGGATCGAGATGAACTTCCTGCCGCCCGCGTTTGTGCGCTGCGAGAGTTGCGGCGGATTGCGATTCAACCGCGAGACGCTCGACATCACCCTCCACGGCAAGAATGTCGCCCAGGTGCTCGACCTGAGCGTCTCCGAGGCGCTTGACTTCTTCGCCGCACACCCCCGCATCCGCCGCTCCCTCGACACACTCCGAGACACCGGACTCGATTACATCAAGCTCGGGCAGACCAGCCCGACCCTCAGCGGCGGGGAGGCCCAGCGGGTCAAACTCGTAACCCACCTGCTCGCCGGATTGCGAGAGCGGGAGCCGCAGCCCGGCCGCGCCGGGAAACGGAACCTCTTCATTCTCGAAGAACCGACGATCGGCCTGCACATGGCGGATGTGCGGCGGTTGGTCGACGTGCTCCAGCGCCTGGTGGATGGCGGCCATACCGTCCTCGTGATCGAACACAACCTCGACCTGATCGCCGAGGCCGACTGGGTGATCGATCTGGGGCCCGAGGGCGGGGACGGCGGCGGACGCGTGGTG
>DAOOQY010000008.1:0-20754 GCA_035389025.1 Verrucomicrobiota bacterium | reverse complement strand
ACGCTGGATGGAGCGGTTCAAGGTGGCAATGGGATTCCCGATGTTGGCCACCGCGATCTGGCTCTTCGACCTCACCGCGCCGGCCTATGGCCAGGCCGGGGTGCTCTGGATCGGTTTGTTCCTTGTCACGCTCGCCCTCGCCGCCTGGATTTGGGGCGAGTTCGTCCAGCGCGGACAGCAGCGCCGCGGTTTGGCCGGCGCAATCGCGCTGTGTCTCCTGATCGCGGGCTACACCGTGAGCCTCGAACGGCAGTTGCGATGGCGCCACCCCGCAGGTCAGAGCGCCACCGCGGATGTTGTCCGAGACAGTCCCGAGGGCCTCGCCTGGCATCGCTGGTCTCCCGAGGCTGTCGAACGCGCCCGCGCCGATGGCAGAATCGTCCTGGTGGATTTCACCGCCAAATGGTGCCTCACCTGCCAGGCCAACAAACGGCTCGCCATCGACATCCCGTCCGTCCGCGCCAAGCTCGATGAACTGGGAGGCATCGCCTTCCGGGCCGACTACACCAACCAAGACCCCCGGATTGCCGCGGAACTCAAACGCTACGAACGGGCGGGAGTCCCGTTGGTCCTGGTCTTTCCCAAGAAGGCGACCGAGCCGGCGATCATTCTGCCGGCGGCCCTGACGCCCGGTCTCGTCCTCGAAGCCCTCGCCCGGGCAAGCCGGTAAATGATTCGATTGATAAATTCAATGAATAATTTGAACTCTTCAAGCTTCTACTCTGTCTGAGTGCGATACGACCGGGCGCAGACAGACTGGCCTCGGTCAGGAAACGAATGCGAACCATATGAAGATGATAATTCCAATGCTGGCCGGCTTTCTGGTGGCTCAATCGCTCATTCTTGCCGACGTGAAGGTCGGGCAGCCCGCGCCGGATTTTTCAGGGACCGACATCCAGGGCAGAGTTCACAGGCTTGGCGACTACCGCGGCAAGGTGGTCGTGATCGAGGCCTACAACCTCGACTGCCCCTTCTGCGCCAACCACTACAAATCCGGCGCCATGCAAGCCCTCCAATCGAGCGTCGTGAGCAAAGGTGTCGTCTGGCTGGTCGTCAACTCGACCCACCCAGGGAATCCGTCCTACAGAAAACCGGACGCCGCCCGCAAGGAATTCGCTGCATCCGGCATTAAGGCGACGGCCTGGATTGACGACAGCAGTGGCGCGATCGGCAGGAAATACGGGCTCAAAACGACCCCGCATCTCGTCGTCATCAACCAGCAGGGCCTGGTCGCCTATCAGGGCGCCATCGACGACCGCCCAGCCAGCTCCGGAGACCCGCGCACAGCGCGGAACTACGTGCGTCAGGCGATCGAGGCCCTCATGGCGGGTAAGCCGGTGCCGACAGCCGAGACGAAGTCCTACGGATGCAGCGTGAAGTACGCTGAATAGCATATTCATCTTCAATGTCTTACTGCCTGGTCGGTTCGACGCCCTGCACAGACCCATCACCCCGGCATCTCCCATCCGATGCTCGAGAGGGTGTGCCGCGATGCGGGACATGTGAGGGCGGCGGTGGAGTGCATCTTGCTGATACCTCAGTAAGTCCTCAAAAGCGCATGCATGCTAGGTGTCAAATATTGGGAGGGTCAAGGGTGTGCACTGCCGAAAGTTGGCACGAATTACGCTATTTTTTAGCGTGCAACCAGTGGACTGGTTGTCTGGTTGGTTAGGTTACATGGGTTGGTCTTCGCCGATGGGACCGGGTGGTCCTGTCGGCGAAGTGTTTTGGCCCCTTTCGCTCCAAAGAGGCGCCAGTGTGGTGGCTCACAATTGGCTGGTGTTTCGTTGTGCCCCAAAACGCCTGGGCCAATCGTTGCCCCCCCCTGTATTTCGTGTCGGCTCCACACAGAGTCAGGCCGGAACGACGAGAGAGGCACACCGCTGCGCGTGATCGGATATGACGATGAATTGGATACAGCGGTGCGCCGGCGTGGTGGCGGCGGGCGCCATCCTGGGCGTCGCGAGTGGGTGTTCGCGGCATGATCACGCGATGGATGGTGGAGACGATGCCGGCCATCCCCATGACGAGGCTGTGGAGGCCAGATTCTCACAAATCCACGTCTTCGGCGATCGGCATGAGGTCTTTGCGGAACACCGGTTGGTGGTGGCTGCTACTCCGACGGAGTTCGTGACGCATGTCACCGACCTGAAGACGCTCGAACCACGGCGCGAAGGACCGGTGCGGTTCCTACTGCGGCTGGGGCAGGACGCGCCCATCGAACAGGTGGAGAGAGCTCCGACGCGGCCGGGGATTTACGAGGCCGTGCTCACGTTCTCCCAGGCGGGGGATTGGAACGTGATGCTGGTCGTGCCCGGCGACGAGGGTGAGGAGACGATCGCATTTCCGCCGGTGAGGGTCTTTGCCGATGCCCACGCGACCGAGCATGCCGCAGTGTCCGAACCGCCCGAAGGCATCAGCTTCCTCAAGGAGCAACAATGGCGCGTGCGGGTTGGAACGGAGATCGTCAGCAGGCGCACGCTGGCCGAGCAGTTGCGGCTGCCCGCGCATGTGGCGGCGCGTCCCGGGGCCCGGGCGCAGGTCATACCGCCAGTCGCCGGCCGCCTTCTCCTGCCGCCCGGACGATCCATGCCGATGGCCGGGGAGAGAGTCGAAGCCGGGCAGGTATTGGCGCTCATTCAACCCTCCTTTTCGGAAGCGGCGGGACGGTTCGTGGAAGCGGAGGGTGACGTGGTGCGGGCCAGGCTCGCGCTCGAACAGGCGGACGCGGCATTCAAGCGGATCGAGGTACTGGCCAAGGTCGAGGCCAAATCGGGGCGCGAGCTGCAGCAAGCGGAGTTCGAGCTCAAGACGGCGCAAGCCAGGTACGATGGGGCGTTGGCGCTGCAAAGCACGTATCGCCAGGTCAGCACCAACCTCGGGGCTGGGAGCGGCCCAGCGGGCCAGCCGGCGGTTGAACTCCGGTCTCCGATCGCGGGCATCATCACAACCCAGTCGGGCGCGGCGGTCGGGGAACACATCAGCGCCGAGGAAGCGGTATTCACCGTGCTCGATGCCACCACCGTATTTATCGAGGCCAGGGTGCCGGAGATGAGCATCGTGCGATTGGCCGAGACCAAGGCCGCCTGTTATGAACAACCCGGCAGGGAGGGCCAGTTCACCGCGATCACCGGGGACGGCCAGGGCCGTTTGGTGTTTCTGGGGATTCAAGTGGACACGGTGTCGCGGACGGTGCCGCTGGTCTACGAGGCGCGCAACGCGGACCAACGCCTGCGGGTGGGCCAGTCGTTGAACCTGTATGTGGAGACTGACCGCGCGGAAAGCGCAGTGGCGATTCCGAACGAGGCGATTGTCGAGGAAGGAGGGCGTCCGATCGCGTTTGTGCAGGTGGGCGGAGAGACATTCCAGAAGCGCGACCTGACGCTGGGCATTCGGGATGGAAACTGGGTTCAGGTCGTTTCGGGTCTTTTGGAAGGCGAACGGGTGGTTGCCAAGGGAGCCTACGCTGTCCGATTGGCGTCGGTATCGAGCGCGCTTCCTTCGCACGGCCATGCGCATTGAACATCGTATGACCGACAGACTCATCCAGTTCTCCCTCCGCAATCGCGCGCTCGTGCTGATGGCGGCCGTGTTGCTCCTGGCGCTGGGGACGCACACGGCGCTGCGGATGCAGGTGGACGTCTTCCCGGACCTGACCGCCCCCACGGTTGCGGTGATGACCGAGGCGCATGGCATGGCGCCCTTGGAAGTGGAGAGTCAGGTCACGCTGCCTCTGGAATCGGCCGTCAACGGGGCGCCCGGGGTGCGGCGGGTGCGGTCCTCGACGTCGGTCGGCGTGTCGGTCATCTGGGCGGAGTTCGATTGGGGCACCGACCCGTATCGGGCGCGGCAGATCATCGGGGAGAAGATTCAGACGGTGGTGGCCGGGCTGCCGTCCGAGGTCGAGGCGCCCATGCTGATGCCGGAAACCTCCATCATGGGAGAGGTCATGTTCCTCGCCCTGACCTCCGATCGGCAGACGCCGACCCAGATGCACACCTGGGCCGACACGGTGCTGCGGCGACGGTTGCTGGCGGTGCCCGGCATCGCCAGGGTGACGCCCACCGGCGGCGGCGAGAAACAGTTTCAGGTGGTGCTGTCACCGGCGCGGATGAGCGCGCACGCGGTGTCCATGAACGATGTGGTGGGGGCGCTGCGCGACTCGAACGAGAACATCTCTGCGGGGTTTATCAACGAGCGCGGCTCGGAGTACCTGGTGACGGGCGTGGGGCGCTTCCGGTCGCTGGCCGACCTTGGAGAGACCGTCGTGACACTCCGCAATGGGGCGCCGGTGCGGATCGCGGACCTGGGCGAGGTGCGTGTGGGAGAGTCGCCGCGGCGCGGTGAAGCCTGCGCCAACGGCAAGCCGGCTGTGCTGCTGGGGCTCTCGAAGCAGCCAGGCGCGAACACGCTGACCCTGACGCGCGAATTGGACAGGGCGCTGGACGAGCTGGAAAAGAAGATGCCCGCCGGCATGGCACTCAACCGGCACGTGTTTCGGCAGGCGACGTTTATCGAGGTGGCCATCAGCAACGTCAAGGAAGCCCTGCTCGAAGGCATCGTCCTGGTCATCGCCGTGGTGGCGCTGTTCCTCGCAAATCTCCGTGCGTCGTTCATCACAGTGCTGGCGATACCGCTGTCGCTGGTCGCGGCGGTCCTCGCGTTGCAGGCGCTGGGGCAGACGGTGAACACCATGACCCTGGGCGGGATGGCCATCGCCATCGGAGCCCTGGTGGATGACGCGGTGATTGACGTGGAAAACGTGTTTCGACGCCTCCGCGAGAATGCCCTGTTGCCCGAGGACCAGCGAAGGCCATCGCTCGATGTTGTGCTCTCCGCCAGCGTGGAAATCCGGCGCTCGATCGTGTTCGCCACGCTGATCATTGCGCTGGTGTTCACGCCCGTCTTCCTCCTGTCCGGCGTCGAGGGCCGGCTGCTGAAGCCGCTCGGCGAGGCCTACCTGGTGGCTCTGCTCGCCTCGCTTGTGGTGGCGGTGACGGTGACGCCCGCGCTCTGCTCGCTGCTGCTTCCGGGCAGCAGGGCCGTGTTGCGTGGGACGGAGCCGCGCCTGGTTCATGTGCTCAAGGAACGCTACGGGCGGATGTTGAGGCCGGTCCTGAACCATCCCTGGCGGGTGACGGTTCCCGCAATCGGCCTGCTGCTGCTTGCGCTGAGCTCGACCCCGTTCATGGGGCGGTCGTTCTTGCCCGAGTTCAACGAGGGATCACTGACCCTGACCGCCAGCACCCTGCCGGGGACGGCGCTGCCTGAATCCGCTCGACTGGCGCACCTGGTGGACGAGGCCCTCCTGATGTACCCCGAGGTCGTCAACGTGGGCCGGCGCACCGGTCGCGCTGAACTGGATGAACACTCCTTGGGAGTGGAGGCCTCGGAAATCGAGGTCTCCCTGCGAATGAAGGATCGCACCAAGGACGAGTTCCTCTCGGCGCTGCGACAAGACCTGGCGGGCATTCCCGGATTGACCATCAACATCGGCCAGCCGATTTCGCATCGGATTGACCATATGCTGTCGGGCACCCGGTCCAGCGTTGCCGTGAAACTCTTCGGTCCCGACCTCTACAAGCTGCGCACCCTGGGCGAACAGGCGCGTCGACTGATGAGCGCAGTGCCGGGGGTGGTGGACCTGAGCCTGGAACCGCAGGTGGATGTGCCGGTGCTGCGCCTGCGGTTCGACCGGCAGGCCCTCGCGCGGCACGGATTGCATGTGCGCCAGCTCGACAGCGCGCTCCAAGCGGCCATCCAGGGGTTGCGGGTGAGCAGCATTCTCGAGGCCCAGAACGCATTCGATCTTGTGGTGCGATTGGCTGATCCGCCGTTGCCCGCGTCAGGGCCGATTCCACCGCCGTGGAGCACCGAGACCCTGGGCGAACTCCTGATTGACACACCGGCCGGCGCGAAGGTCCCGCTGGCCTCGCTGGCGCAGGTCATCAAAGACACCGGACCAAACACCATCAGCCGCGAGCAGGTGGAGCGGAAGATTGTGGTGTCGGCCAACGTGGCGGAGCGGGATGTCACTTCGGTGGTGAAGGACATTCAGAAGGTGGTCAATCCGTTGGTCGAAGCAGAGCCGGGACACCGTGTCGACTACGGCGGACAATTCGAAAGCGCGGCGCAAGCCAGCCGCGTGCTGCTCCTGCTGGGCATCGCTGTTGTGCTGGGCATCGCCTTCCTCCTGCACCTGGCGTTCGGCTCCGGCCGCGACGCCGCCCTGGTGATGTTGAACCTGCCCCTGGCGTTGATCGGAGGCGTGGCCGGCGTGTTCGTCGGAGGCGGCGTGTTGAGCGTGGCCTCGCTCATTGGTTTCATCACGGTGTTCGGCATTGCCACCCGCAACGGCATCATGCTCGTGTCCCACATCCGGCACTTGCAGGAGCAGGAAGGCATCACCGACCTGCGGGAGGCAGTGCATCGGGGGGCGATGGAACGGCTGGCGCCGATTCTGATGACGGCGCTGGCCGCCGGGCTGGCGCTGATCCCGCTCGCGTTGTCGGGCGGCAAGCCTGGGAACGAGATTCAAACGCCGATGGCCATCGTCATCCTGTTTGGTCTCCTGACCTCGATGCTGTTGAACATGATCGTCGTCCCCGCGCTTTACCTGCGATTCGGACGGCGCGTGAATGCGCGGTGAATGAGATGCGTATGAAGACCCAACTCGCGGTTGTGTTTCTGGCGGCTGCCTTGGGAAGTCTCGCCTCCGTGCCGGAGGACAAGGCGGCCGCGCCACCGGTCACAGCGGTCGAGAACCTCACCCTTCAACAGGCCATCGAGATGGCTGACAGCCTGCAACCGCAGATCGCTGAGGCGAAGGCGCTGGTCGAGGCCGCCGAAGGTCGGGCACGGCAGGCGGGCGCGTTTCCGAATCCCGATGCGATTGCGGGAGCGCAGCAGCTCCCCCTCAGCGGCAATCGAGGCAACGAAAGGGAGTATGTGGCCGGCGTGGGGCAGACCGTTCCGCTCAGCGGACGGCTCGGCAGAGCACGCGAGGCGGAACTGCTGGACCGGGAGGTTCGCGCGCGTGGTTTGGAGGTGAAACGGCGGGAGATTCGCAAGCGGGTCCACAGTGCCTTCGCCACGGCGCTCTACCAGGAGAGGGCGTGGCAGGCCCAGCGTGAGATCGTGCAGAACGCCGCGAAGGCCGTGACCGTGACGCATGCCCGTGTCGAGGCGGGCGATGCGTTGAAAGAAGACTTGGCGCGGGTGGAGATGGAACTGGCCCGGGCCGAGGTCGAGGCGCAGCGCACCGAGTCGTTACGCGAGCAGGCGTTGGTCGCACTGAGAGCAGCCATCGGCGATGCCACGCTGACTGTGAAGTCAGTCGCGGGCTCGCTGGACACAACCTTCGAGATTCCGACACTGGAAAGCCTGGTCGCGAATTTGACGGCCCAGCCGGAGGCGGCATTGGCCGATGCGGACCTTCGCGCTCGCGCGGCGCGGGTGGACGTGGCGAAGTCGGAGCGGATTCCAGACGTAAAGGTGGAGTTGCTCTACCATCGCCTGGAGGCGGGCAGTGCGAACACGTTCGACCTGGGACTGAGCATCCCACTGCCGCTGTTTGACCGGAACCAGGGCAGGCTCAAGGAGGCGCGCGCCGAACAGGCCGCTGCTGAAGCACGGGCACGGATGACCCAGAACGACCTGAGCACTCGCCTCCGCGTGTCCTATCTGCAACTCACCTCCGCGCTGGCCAGCAGCCGGACGTTGAAGATGGAAATCCTGGCGCGGGCCGACACGGTGCTGAAGACAGCGGAGGCCCGCTATGCGGCGGGTGACATCAGCCTGACGGAACTCCTGCCCGTGCGCCGGGATTGGGCGGGGGTGCAATTGAGCTACCTGGAGTCGCTGCGAGACGTGATGCAGGCATGGGGCGAAGTGAAGACTTTTCAATGAGATGCTCCATGAGCGCGACTTCAGGACATGAAGGTCTTCTCGGGTGCGATGAGTGACTCTTTTCGTCGTCGAAAGCCGCTCATCCTCCCGGGGTATGGCGTGGCGGCTCTGACCAACCCGCTACTCCCTCTGGCCACGTCTGCCGACGCGGTTCTCATCGCGCGTTTCCTGGAGCGAATCGGCAAAGGCGTTCGGGGCGCGCCGCGTGACGCGCTGGTTGCGGACGCCGCTCCTGCAGCGATCCGGGGTGCGTGTTTCGGTCTCCGCCAATCCATGGACACGGCAGGGGCGGTGCTCGGTCCTGCGCTTGCCATGTTGCTGATGTGCTGGCTCGCCAATGACATCACGCGGGATCAAGCACTGCGCGCTCATCGTCAATGTTCCACTTTCTGATACCGTATGCACCGTTCTGATCCATCCCGCTGGCAGCACTCGCACGATTACACCGTTGACACCTCGGTGGCCGAGCGGCGCACCCGGATCGTGATTGCCATCACCGCGACGATGATGGTGGTCGAGATCGGCGCGGGGATGGTCTTCGGCTCGATGGCGCTGCTGGCCGATGGCTGGCACATGAGCACGCACGTGGCGGCGTTCCTCATCACCGCCCTGGCCTACCACTACAGCCGGCGCCACCGGACCGACGCACGCTACAGCTTCGGCACCGGCAAGGTGGGAGTATTGGGCGGCTTCGCCAGCGCGATCGTGCTGGCCGTGATCGCCCTGCTGATGGCCGGAGAGTCGATCCATCGTTTTTTCGCTCCCCAGTCGATCCAGTTCAACCAGGCAATCGGGGTGGCGATCGTTGGATTGATGGTCAACCTGGTGTGCGCCAGGCTGCTGCAGGGCGAGCATCATCACGCACGCGGCCACGGGCATGACCACGGGCACAGTCATCACCACAGCCATCACGACCTGAATCTGCGTGCCGCGTATGTTCACGTGCTCGCGGACGCCATCACGTCCGTGACGGCAATCGCGGCTTTGACGGCCGGCAAGTTTCTGGGCTGGTCCTGGCTCGATCCGGTGATGGGAATTGTCGGCAGTGGAGTCGTGTCCGCATGGGCCTGCGGCCTGATCCGGGACAGCAGCGGCATCCTGTTGGATCGGACCCCGGAGTCATCCGATCTCCCTGTGGAGATCCGGAGGGCGGTGGACAGCGACGGCGGTTGCGTGATCAGCGATCTGCACGTGTGGCAGGTGGCCGCGGGGAAGTATGCCGCCATCGTGTGCATCGCGGGACACAATCCAAGGCCGGCGGAGGCATATCGGGAGATGTTCCGCGAGCACGAGGAACTGGTGCACGTCACGGTTGAGGTGCACCGCGGCGCGTGACCCGCGTCGAGGTCGCCCGGCGTTCGGGGGTGGACCGACCGACTGTCTGGAGCCGGCTCAAGCGCCACCGAGTTCAGCCTTCGCCAAGGCGCCAGCCTGCGCGGTACTCGCGATGTGTGAGTTGCTGGGCGCGGTCGTTGTTCAGGATGCGTCCGGAGACGATGTCGTAATCGAACGGGCCTTCGACGAGGGTGGCGAGATTGGCCAGTTGCATCAGTTCGGTCATCGGACCGCCGATCTCGAACGGCGAGAAGGGAGTACCCTCTCCCTTGCAGGCCTGGACCCATTCCTGGTGATGGCCTGTCGACTTGGGCAGAATCTGAGGCGGCCCGGCTTTCACATCGGCGAATCGGTTCTCAGGCAAGAGGGTGAACCGCATGTTCCATGGGCACTCGGAGTAAATCGAACCCTTGGCGCCGACCAGGAGATCGCCCCAACCCTGCTGCGGATACCCCAGCATCAGGTCGACCGGCGGCTTGTCCTTGGCCCAAAGCGTGAGTTTGACCGGAGGCAGTTCACCGCGAGCCGGCAGGTCGAGGGTGATGCGGGAAGACTTCGGGTAGCCTTCCAAGTTCCGCTCCGAGGGATGGGCCTCGACATGCACAACCAGACGCGCGGGGGACGCGGATCGTGGCGCATTCCACAAATCAGCCAGACGCAGGGCGCGGAACATGAGGTTGGCCGTGTGACAGCCGAAGTCGCCCACGATGCCGCTGCCGAACGCGCGCCAACCGCGCCAATTCGCGGGCAGGTAGGTGGGGTGATAGGGGCGGGCCTCGGCCGGGCCCAGCCAGACATCCCAACTCAACGTGGCCGGGACGGGCGGTGTTTCGGCGGGACGCTCGAGCGGGCCGTTGCCGCCATCGAACCAGACATGCGCCTCGCGGACCTCGCCGATGGCGCCGCCCAGGACCAGTTCGGCGCCGCGTCGCAAGCCGTCACTTGCCGAGCCTTGGTTGCCCATTTGGGTGGCCACTTTCATCTTGAGCGCGGTTTCGCGCATGACCCTTGCTTCGCGGACAGTCCGAGTCAGCGGTTTTTCACAATAGACATGCTTCTTCCGCAGCATGGCGTCGACGGCGGCAACCGCATGGGTGTGGTCGGGCGTCGCGACCATGACGGCATCGATGTCGGCGTCCGCCTCATCGAGCATGCGCCGAAAGTCGGTGAAGCGCCGGGCCTTCGGATGCTTCTGGTAAATATCGCCGGCGCGGACCTGATCGACGTCGCACAGGGCGACGAGATTCTCGCCCAGGCTGGCAAGAGCATCGAGATTGCCCCGTCCCTGGCCGCCGACGCCGATTCCTGCGATGTTGAGTTTGCTGTTGGCTGTTGTGCCAAAGGCCAGCTTGGGATTGGACAGGATCAAGAGACCGGTTCCACCCAAGAACGAGGAGCGCAGGAATGCGCGTCGGGACCCAGCGTGTTTCATAGGCGGACCAGTGAACTCGAACCACATGCGGGGTCAATGTCGAATGTGCTGGCGCGCCGGCGCGCACGTCCGGTCATTTGCCCTTGACATTTCATTGCCAGGCTGTACCTGTGCCACAACGTTTCTTCCCAGGGAGTTCAGCATGCGACACCATGCGGATGCCACCATTGGTCAGCACAGTCTGGTCCGCCGCCGGGCGCGTCCTTCTGAGGCTGTGGAACGGGGCAGGCGTCCGCCCTGGCATCCTTGCGCGCGTGCACCATCGCCAAAGTCCGTCCCATGAAGACATTGATCGTGATTCACACCCTGGTCGTGGGCGCACTCGTCTGCGCCGCCCCTCGAACCGTTGGTCAACCTTGGATGAAGGTCACGCCGCCGCCGGACGTGGACAAGACGTATCCAACGAACCCTGACTATTCGTGCTCGCTTGCGACAGCCGCCAACATGTTGGCGGGCGCAGGGTACGGCAACGGCCCGACCATCCAGGCCCGCGCCGAGGACATCTACGGCAATATGACGGCCAATTTCGGCACGCTCAGAGGAAGGTGGATCGACACGTGCCTGAACTGGTGGCTCGAGTCCTCGCACAACACCCAGTGTATCAGCAACGCCTACCAGGTCGTGACTGTTCATGGCGGAACCGACTGCAGCGTGCCATTGGCCAACCCGTATCTCCCGCGCGCAGTCGGGAACGCACTTCGCCAATGCAGTTACGTGGGGTATGTCATCTGGTGGCCGCTCTGCGCCCCCTGGGCATGCTGCAATGGCGGACACTCGGTGACCGTCTGGGGCGACCACGGAGAGGCGGGCACGCTGACAGACAACCCGGCGACTGTTGTGATTGCCGACTCCGACGCCGACATGGGCGGGGACGTCAGCGCCTACGTCTGGGACGCGTATCACGATCCAGCCGCCGTCTGCAGATTCGGCGACGGATGGCACATTCCGTATTACAGCGACAATCTTGACCCCTATGTCATCCAGTGGGTCGAGTTGAGCGCGACGGAGGTCCCGACCCACTGCACCAACAGCACACAAACGGTGGTCCACTCGAAACAGGTGCATCAGAACGACCTCGACGAAAGACCCGCCTCGGACTTGCACTTCACGGTTGGCAGCGATGTGCCACTTTTGTCGTACCGCGTCGAAGTCGACTTCGCGACAAACACCGCACCCGCGATCGAGCCGATTTGGACTGAAGGGGAGTGTCGGGCGATCGATGTGGACGTCACGTTCGATGCGCCCGTGCCCTACTGCACCTGGGTGACCATCACCGCCACGTTCGTCGAGCCGGATTGGAACAGCATCACGTACTCGAATCTGCACTTCACCTTCCGGGATGGAGAGCCGGGCGCGGCGCAACCCGCTCTCAAGTGGAAGATCGAGACACCTCCGCAGCCCGAGCCCGTGTCCAACCAGACCGGAGGATGCGTGGTCGGCTCGTTCACGGTCTGGAGCCTGGATGGCGAGCAACTGAGCAACGACCGCATTCAGCACGAGTACGAGTGGGACCAGGACCCCGAGGCGCATACCGTGGTATTCGAGAATCTGAGCGTCGAGGGCTGCATTGTCCGGGATCTGAGATTTGGACACAGCTATGGATTGCTGGACCAGGGGGACTTGTGGGCATTCAGCACGTGGATGACCGTCGTGGCGAGTGAGTATGTGCTCATGCCCGGAGACCCGATCACCTTGGACCTCGATTGGGAAGGGCGGCTCCCGTATCCGCCCGCCCCTGGTCCGTTTCCGAAGCTGACGATGCTCTCGATCCAACGCGGCGCCGCAGGCACTGTCGAGATTTCCTGGACAGGCCCGGGCACGTTGCAGGAGGCGAGCGGGTTGGCCGGGCCGTGGACCGACACGGCGTTGCAGCAGAATCCGCAATCCGTTGTGGCGAGCGGGGAGAGTCGGTTCTTTCGCATCCTGGCCCGTTGACGGGTCGCGCGAACACGATGGGACGGTGGAGAGTCGGCGGCTCTTTATGTGAAAGCACTACGCGTATGAACTACCGCGGGCAGGTCGCGCGCGTTGAGCCGGCTGCAAGCCGGCGCTCCTGAGCGCCTCACAACATGCGGGTGAGCGTCGTTTTTCATGCCGAGGTTTCTGGCCGGCCTTGGCATTCAGCAGTTCAATGCGCACGAGGACCACTCGACGGGAGTTGAGGTTAACTCTCGACTCTCCACTCTGAACTCTCCACTCTCTTACAGTGTGGATGACCCGGTCTTGATCTCGGCGAGTTCCCTGCGCAGAGCCTCGGCCTGCGCGCGTCGTCCGGCCTTCTCGTGGCAGATGGCGAGATTCTCGATGGACTCGAGAGTGCCTGGGTCGCCAGGGGGGAGGTGGAGGCGTTTGAGCGCGAGGGTTTTTTCCTCCAAAGCCACCGCGTCATCGAGCCGATTGGCAGCCTGGTAGGAGATCGCCAATTCGGTCATGGCGTTGAGAGTGTCCGGGTGTTCCGGGCCGGCGACCTTGCGAAAGAGCTCGAGGCCAGACTCACCCAGCTTGATCGCCTGGTCGAGTTGGCCGTTTTCCCGATAGCCTGATGCAAGGCCAACCATGACCCAGAGCGTGTTGGGATGTTCGGGGCCATGAACTTCGCGACTGAGCGCCAGCACCCGCTCTTGCAGCCCGAGCGCGTCGTCTCTGCGTCCGGCGTCGGCCAGGGCGAATCCGAGCGCGTTCATGGCTTCGAGTGTGTCGGGGTTCTTCGGCCCCTTCTTTTTTTCGAGTGTCTTCAGCAACTCGCGTCGAACCTCGAGCGCCTGGTCCGTATGACCGACTCGAGTGTGGGCGGAGGCCAGCATGTCCATTGCGTTGACAGTGTCGTTGTGCTCTGAGCCGAGGATTTCGCGGCGGAGAGTCACGACCTCCTCTTGCAGTTTGAGGGCCTCGGCGGGGCGGCCAGCATCGAAGTAGGACCCGGCCAGGTTGTTCATGTACCCGAGGGTAACGGTGTGTTTGGGGCCGAGAACCGTGCCCGCGAGCGTTACGACCTTCTCCCACAGTTCGTTGGCCTCCTTCTTGCGACCGGCTTCGAAATAGAAAGCCGCCAGGCTGTTCATGGCCCAGAGGGTGTCGGGGTGCTCCAACTGATTCACTTGGACCTCCAGTTTCAGGACCTCTTCCAGGAGATCCAGCGCCTCATCGCGCCGGCCGGCATCCGCGTACGAAGCGGCCAGGTTGCCCATCAGCCGCAGCGTGGCGGGTTGGTCCGGGCGCACCTTGCGAAGAATTGTCAGCGCCTGCTCCCGGAGTTGGAGCGCCTCGGACCGATGGCCTGCCTGGAACAGAGAGATCGCCAGGTTGCCCATTGCCGCCGCGGTGTCGGGGTGTTCCGGACCGTTGACCTTGCGACGCATCTCGAGCACCTCGCGCCGCAGTTCGAGCGCTTCGCCCCAACGCTCGACGGCGTGGTAAGAGGTGGCCAGGTTGTGCATCGTCCGAAGCGTTTCAGAGTGGTTCGGTCCGAAGGCAGCCAGGTAGTAGTCCCGGGCCTTCTCGAGCAGCGGAATCGCTGGCTGGTCGACCCCCAGGGCGTGATAGGTCCAGCCCAGTGTCGACTGGAAACTCGCCCGCCGGGCCGGCTGAGCGGCCAAATCGGCGTCGAGCCTGCTGGCGGCGCGACTGAGCACTTCCTCCACGGTGATCGTCCGGCCGTCGCGGCCCGGATCCGGGCTTTCGAGGACCTCGGTGAGGAATGCCGAGAGGGCCTCGGCGTCCCGGCGTGCGGCCGTGGCCCGGATTGCCTGATTCCATGCAGTGAGCGCCAACACGGACACGACCGTGACGATCAGTGCGGATAGGACTGCGGTTCGGATCACGCCGCGGCGGTACGCGGCTCTTTCGCGTGCAGCCAGCTCGGCCTGTTGGCGGGCCAGAGCGGCGCGTCGTTCAGGCAACGCGCGCAGGTGTTTCGCCAGTTCGATCGCGCCTCCGAACCGCTGGACCGGATTGCCGGCGAAGCAATGGCTCAGGTCCTCGCGCAGCAGAGGATCCTCGACGGTCTCCAGCCAGTCGATTGTGACCGGGCGCGTGAAGTCTCCCAGGATCATCTGGTAGAGCACGACGCCCAACGAATAGATGTCCGAACGGATTGTCGCCGGCTTTCCCGCCAACAGCTCGGGCGCCATGTAAAGGTAGGTCCCGCTTTGGGGTGAGCCGCCCTGCCCTGCCATCGTTTGCGTGAACCCGGCTTTGGTGAGCGAGTCGAGCAACTCCTTGTGCGTCACCTGACCGATGCCAAAATCGGTGAGTTTCACCAACGGTGTGGGGGCGGTCGTGGGTCGAGAGAGGCCGCCAGCGGGTCTGTGGTGTTCGTCTTCCTGTTTGTGCTCCGAGATCAGGATGTTGCCCGGCTTGAGATCGCGGTGGATGACGCCGGCGTCATGCGCCGCCTGCAGGACATCCGCCGCCTGGGCCGCCAGGTCGAGCCGCGTCCCCATCGGCACCTGCGCCGCGCCTCCCTGCGCTTCGCACCACGTCCGCAGGTCCTGCCCCTCGGCATAGTCCATCACAATGTAATAGGGCGCTTCCTCGAAGAACACATCCCGCACCGGGACAATCTGGGGATGCTCGCCCAGCTGTTCCTTGAGCAGCCGGAACAGGGTCACTTCACGTTTCAACGCCCGGACCTGCTCGGCGCGGAAACAGAACTTGAACACCCGCCGTTCCTTGAGCGTCTGGTGCCGTCCCAGCCACACCTCGCCAAAGCCGCCGGTCCCCAGTTGCCGTTCGAGGACCCACTGCGTCTTGGGCACCTGTTGGTTCAACGCCGGGCGCCATCCCAACACCATTTCCCCCTCCGAGGCCGGGTGCGGATGAGACTTAGCGGAGGCGGGCGGCTGTGTGAAGGGCTGGATGGCTGCTTCGCCCACTTCACAAATCTCCACCGGCTCCTCGATTCCCTTGAGCAGATACGCCCCGTGGCTGACCCACCCCAATGCCCCCACCCCCTCGAGGTCCTCGTCCTTCAGGACCTGCCGGGCGCTGTCGAAGACCGGACGTGTCACCAGCACCTGCCCGCCGCGCGCCATGGCCATGACGCGGCAAGCGATGTCGATCTGCACGCTGTGCATGTCGTCAGGTATGTGGCCGGCCTCGTTTTCGGCCAGAATCAGTTCACCGAGATGGATGCCGATCCGGTCCTGGACCAGTTCGCCCACGATGCGCGAGAGGGTGCGCATGCGTGCCTGAAGCAGGAGGGCGAATGCGACTGCCTCCGAAGGCACCGCGAAGAGCAGGAAAAACGAATCGCCCGCAGTCCCGATTTCATGCGCGGCGGGAAACCGACGCAGGCAATCGCGCAGGCTCTGATGATGGCGGTCGAACAGTTCCTTGCCACGGTGTTCGCCCAGACGCTGCTTGAGAGCAAGGGAGTCAACCATGTCAGTGAACAGGAGCGTCACCAGGCGGGTGGCGTGCTTCTGACCGAAGGCCAGGAGTGCCTCTGCCGGAGTCGATGTTGCACTCGTCTGCATGGATCGAGGCTGAACGGCCGGACAGCCTGATTGAGGATATCGACACCGTACGCGCAACGGTGCGACGTGGCAAGGTCAATCGCGGCCGCGGGCAAGTCAGCCAGCGCAGACTCCTGCCTCTGACGGAGCGAGATCAGCGTCTCGGTGCCAATCTGTGTTCCTCCCTGAATCGCTGTGGGGACTCTCAGTGCATTGGATCAGTGAGCGGCTCCACACGGATTCGGGTCGGAACACCGATGGAGAGGCCGTGTGTCGGCCCCCCGCGGGTGTGTTCTGGGAATCGAGACTTATGCGTCTCCTTGTGGTTGGTTCCACCTCGTTCGATGCAGGTCGCCTCGGCATCGAATTTCCGGGCCGGGCTGTCTTGCCACCGCGCCATCGAGAGGGCACGATTTCGCGGATGAACCTCCGCGTGTTGTGGCTCGCAACGATGATTGTCCTGACAGCGCTCTCGGGAACACCGGCTCCCTCGCAGGTCACGACATTCGACGCGCGGTGCTATCGGCGCATTGATGTCCGGGATCCGGCGCAGGCCCGTCGCGCGTGGGATGCCCTTCACCTTCTGGCCGCCTTGCAGGGCCTGGCCAATCGCGAGGCACCGCGTTTCTATGTTGTCTTCTCGAAGGGGTTTCAGGTTGAGACAGACCAATTCTGGCTCGACTGGCTTCGCAAGGAGGACGGCTGGCTCGGGACCACTCAACTCGAGCCGGCAGCCGACATCGATGCTGCGCTGATCGCCTTGAGGCCGCACTACACCGGGCTCGTGGTCTACGATCCGAATGTGCCGGCAACCGCATGCGTCGCGTCGACCGCCGCCGGGTGCGAGCGGCTCCTGCCGGTGCGTTACGATCCGTCTCCGGATTCGCTCTTCACCCGCTGCACCCGCACATTGAATCTGCCGATTGGCCTCTGGCTGGTCCATTCCAACGGCTCGAGCAAGTTCACCGGCTTGGGTCAGATCCCCGACTCGACCAAGCCGTCGTCGGGAAGCGCGAAGATCGACGCGTACCGCTGGGCTGCCGCGCGCTACCTCGAAACGGGCCGATGCGATCCGCGTTTTGCGGCATACTACATGGATGCCGACTGGCTGAGGCGCCCCGGCAATGCCCCGGCGGACAACCACACCCTGCCCAACCACGACTATTTCATTGCCCATCGCGCCTTCTTCTTTGATCTCTCGCCGTGGGGCGACGAGGCCCCTGTGGATGATCCCGGACAATCGGTGGGGCTCGATCGCCGGATGCTACTTGACCTCCTGCGCACGTTCCACGACGGCACCCGGGGCGGCATCACCAAGATCGGCGGCTTTCCTCCCTGGCCTTTCAAGTACACGACCCACGGCGGGGCCGGTCACCACGAACCCGTCCCCACCGAATGGGAATTCACCCGGCTGATTTCCCAGTTCAACGCCTACCACGAGGCCGACGCCGCCGGCCACGGCGCGATGGCGAACGCCTCCTTCTTTGCGCACTACCCGCTGGCCCCTCCCTGCCGCCAGCCCAATCCAATCCCGACACGCGTCCAGTGGCAGGCCCGGGGCTATGTGACTTCCGACGGGCGGGTCGCGTCGAAGTTTTTCGTCGGGCACTACGTCGGCGACTACGATGCGCCCTCGTGGCTCTACAAAGCCGTGCCCGCCTTCTTCGGAGATTCCGCTCGGGGACAGGTGCCGCTGGGCTGGGCTTTCGATCCCAACCTGGCCGATCGCGCGCCGCAGGCGTTGGTCTATGCCTATCGCCATGCCACAACCAATGACTTCTTCATCGCCGGCGACTCCGGGGCCGGGTACCTGAACCCACGCGCCCTGACCGTGCGCCCGGACTCCGGTTTGCCCTCGGGCCTGGCCGCCTGGCAAGCGCACTGCCGACGCGCCTACGGAGACTGGGGAATGACGATTACCGGTTTCGCGCTCGATGGATCGGCCGGCGCCTCCTCCGCAACCGAGTTCCTGGCTTACAAATCCTTCAGTCCCGACGGCATCGGCACCCATTTCGAGCCTCGACCGCGCCTGATCGCCGGAATCCCGACATGTCCGGAGAAGGACCTTCCCGACGGCGCGGCCGGAGCCGCCGCCTTGATCGCCGAGCGCGCGGAAGGCCGCGGTGCGGGCCCGGGATTCCTCTGGGCGCGGAGCATCCTGAAGCCGCCGCGGTGGTATGCCGAGGTGTCGGCGCTACTGCGGGAACGGCACTCACACCTGGCAATCGAGGTCGTCGATCCCTATACGTTCTTCGGGCTGATCCGACTGGCCTGCGACGCCGGCGGGACGGAAGGCGCTCTGGGCTATTGAGGGAGAGTCTTGATGAAGTTGTCGGCCTCGGCGATGCTGGCGTTCATCCGGGCAATCAACTCCTCGATCTGCCCCTGGATGGCGGACGCCTCGCCCTTGAGCGATCCGATCGCAGCCGCATTGAGGTTGTGCTTGAGATAGAGCACGTGGTCCTTGAGTTGGGTCAGAACAGGCTTCATCGACTCCTCCGAGGCGTGCACGGATCGGGAGAGCTGGGCGAAACGGTCCTTGGTCTCCTGCAACTGCCGCCGGCTGTTCTCCGCAAATGTCGGATTGCTGAACTGCCCGAGTTCCTTCTCCCACTCGCTGAACATGGACTTGGCGATGTCCTCCATGTTCTCGATGCGCTTGCGGACCTCCTTGGCTTGGGCATCGCAGGCCTCGTGCGACGATTTCAGCTTGTCGTACACCTTCTCGAGTTCACCCCCGTCGAAGGCGTACAACTCCTTCAGCCGGGTCATGGCGTCCTTGAATTCCTCCTGGGTCTGCTGCTGCTCCTCCTGCAACGCGGCAACCGATTTCTTCAGCAACTCCCGCTTCTCATAGCCGAACACGTTCTCGAGTGTCTTGTTGTAGACGGTCTGACAACCACTCCCAAAAACGGCCAGCGCCGCCATCACACACCCCACAGCCAACCCGGCAGACGAACGATGTCTCATAGTTTGCTCGCAAAGTACGGGGCCTTGACCGGCGAATCAAGGTTTCCGTCGCGCAGGCCAATGGAAACCAGGGCCAGTTCATCAAGTGGAGCGGCGACGGCCCCGTCGCCGACACACGCCGTCTTCACTTGACATGGCGGGGGACGAGCCGTCCCCACTCCGACCTTTTCGACTTCATGAATTGGCGCTGACTGACAGCCTGTGCGGCATGAGACTTGCCCAAGACGCCTCACGCATGCGGGGCGTGACTTCGCAGGTCGAGGGATGGCAGGATGGCTGCCGGCAGGCGCTGCCTGCCACCGATGCGCGTCCTGCTTGTCAACACCAACCGAATGAAGCCCGCGATCGCGCCGCTCGGTTTGGATTACCTGGCCGACGCTCTCGAGGCGGCGGGGCACGAACCGAGACTGGTCGACCTCTGTTTCTCGCAGGACATCGCCGCCGATCTCGAGGCGGCGGTGCGTTCTGGCGCGCCCGAAGCCATCGGGGTCACCGTGCGTAACACCGATGACTGCTACATGTCCGGCCAGGCATTCTTCCTGCCCGAGATCAAGCGGACGATCCAAACCCTCCGGGGCAGCACGACAGCCCCAATGATCCTCGGCGGCGTTGGTTTCTCGGTGGCGCCCATGGCCATCATGGAGTTCTGCGGGGCCGACTTCGGCATAGCCGGCGACGCCGAATTTGCGCTGGTCGAGTTCCTGCGCGCGATCGAGCAACGTCGCGACTGGTCCGCCGTCCCCGGACTGGTCTATCGCGACCAGGGCCGCTGGCGGCTGAACCCGGTCGTCCCCGGCGACCTGGCCCGATTGCCCGAACGCCGCCGGGCTTTGGTCGATAACGCGCGCTATTTCCGCGAGGGCGGGCAGGCCGGGTTCGAGACCAAGCGCGGCTGTGGGATGAGGTGCCTGTATTGCGCCGATCCGGTCGCGAAAGGCCGGGCGACGCGCTGCGCGCCGCCGGGCCTGGTGGTTGGTGAATTGTCGGCGTTGCTGGCCCAGAACGTCGATCATTTCCACACGTGCGACAGCGAGTTCAACCTGCCGCTCGAACACGCGCGCGCCGTGTGCCAGGCGATCGTGGACGCGGGTCTGGGCGGACGCATCCGCTGGTATGCCTACTGCGCGCCGACGCCCTTCAGCGACGAGTTGGCGGCACTCTGCCGGCGGGCTGGATGCATCGGCATCAACTTCGGGGTCGACAGCGGCTGCGACTCGATCCTGCGACGGCTGGGGCGCCACTTCACATCGGCCGACCTCCTCGACACCGCCGCGACCTGCCGCCGCCACGGCCTGGCGTCCATGTACGATCTGCTGCTGGGCGGCCCGGGCGAAACGCGGGCCACGGTGCGCCAGACCATCGACCTCGTTCGCCGGGCGGCGCCGGACTGCGTTGGCCTCTCGTTGGGGGTGCGGGTGTACGAAGGCACGCCGCTGGCGGAGCGGGTGCGCACTCAGGCGGAGGTCCCATCCCACCCGGACTTGTACGGCGCCAAGGACGCCCTCCCGCAATTGTTGGCACCGGTGTTCTATGTCGCGCCGGGATTGGCGGAGGATCTCGTCGGCTGGGTCCACGAACTGGTCGCGGGCGACAGTCGTTTCTTTCTGCCAACGAACACTGCAACCCACCAGAACTACAACTACAACGCCAACG
>DAOOQY010000007.1:3314-20913 GCA_035389025.1 Verrucomicrobiota bacterium | reverse complement strand
CGCTCCCCCACCCAGGCCGCCGCTGGTCCACGACCCCCACATCGAACTGCCCACCCCGCCCGAGCCGAGGTCCGCCGGTTCAGACGCCGACCCGTAGCTTCCTCCGCCAGGCGCGCCGCGTTCCCCTCCTCGGCCGCCGTGCCCCGCCCCGCTGTCCACCGCCAGCCCCGCGCCTGGCCCGGCGCCGGCCCCATATCCCTGTTCGTCGGCAGTGAGGCGCGCCCCCGCGGCGATCATCAGACTGGCGGCGCGGATTTGACCGCCCGCCCCTTGCCAGGCGCCATCGACCTGGGCGCCGGTGTTCTTGCCCAGCACAACGAAGGTCGAGGCATCCGACAACCGCACTTCGTTGGTGGCTTCCAGAACGGCGCCACCGGCCAGGGTGAAACGCGACGTGTCGCTCAGTTCGAGCGCGCCGACCGCCAGGTTCGTCCCCGCGAATTCAACGAGGCCGTTCGACACGACCGTCAGTCCGACGAAGCCGTGGTCTCCCTCGATTGTCACCGTGCACCCCTGCACCACGAGCAACGCACCCTCATACGCAGCGTTGTCCGCCGCGATGGCGGTGGACGACGTGATGAGCACGGGGCTGTCTTGGGCGCGGGCGAAGCCGAACAAACCAACACCGACACCGGCCAGAAGAGGCATGAGACGATGGCTGCGTTTCATGGGAGTGAGATCGAGCGCGTTGGCTTGAGTCAGAGCCTGTCGCTGAGCCCGGAGCACGGGGCCGTTTGTCGCAAACCTCGACGGACACATCGCGCGGGCTTTGTTAGGAACCGTCTCGGCAGGCCATCTTCGCCGCCGGGTTCACCACAGTGATTCGGGCGGAGTGTTCCGATAAACCGGGCCCGGCGCAAGTGCGATTTGGCCCAGTGCGTTGTGTCGCGCAGGCGGAGCTTTGTGTCGCTCTCCACGAGGTGACATACAACGTCGCCGCGTGGGTGTCCCGCAGCGGGGTCCGAACCGGGATGATCACGCTCTATCTGCGCCACACCTCGGCGTCGCTGCTGATCCAGGAGAACGCCGACCCGGACGTGCAAGAGAATCTGGACCGGTTCTCTGCGCGTCTGGCGCCGGATCGCGGCCGACCGAATCGGCGCGCCAAGTGCGACGGATCTCTGAATCCCCTTCCTCTTTGCGTCTCTGCGTCTTGGCGTCTTTGCGTTGAATTCGGCTCGGCCCGGAGGGAACGCAAAGGCGCGATGACGCAATGGCGCAGAGGGGGAGGGATAGAAGGCGCTGCTGTTCTTTCTCTGCCGCGTCTCTGTGGTTCAATCCGGGACGGTGCCTGTCATCGGATGGGATTCACCACAGAGGCGCAGAGCACACAGAGGGCAGACGCGCGTTTCAGTGCCCTTCGCAATGTGCGGACTCGTTCGTCCGTCTCAGACCAGTCTCGATCCCCAGCTCGTCGGGCCTGGAAATGCCGTGCCTTCCGGCTGCTGCATGGTAGGTTCCGGACGGTATGACACACCCATCCAAGCGCATCTCCGCAGCCCCCTCGAATCTCACACACATCCTCGTGACCGCGCTGGCAGCCTGGTCGCTCCTCGTCGCTCACACGACTTGGGCCGCGGGCGCCGACGCGCCACCCTCGGCATCCACGGCCGCGGGCCTCCCCGGCGTGCAGGCGGACGGGACCACGGATGACACCGCTGCGTTCCAGCGCGCCCTGGACCAGGCCGGCCAGGCCGGGGGCCAAGTGCTCCTGCCGGGCGCCCGATACAAGATCGCCGGCAGTCTTCGGATCCCGCCCGGTGTGACGCTCCAGGGCGTGAGCGAATCCCCGGTCTGGAGCGAGCCGCTCAAGGGAACGATCATCCTCGCCACCGGGGGACGCGACCATGAGGATGGCCCGGCCCTGTTCGAACTGGGCCATTCGTCCGCCGTACGCGGGCTCACGGTCTTCTACCCAGACCAACACCCGACCAACATCCACCCCTACGCCTGGACATTCCACCTGCAAGGCCACGACAACACAGTCGAGAATGTCACGTTGATCAACTCGTACAACGGCATCCGGATCGGTCCCGAAGGCAACGTGCGCCATCGCATCCGCAGTGTTTACGGCTGCGTGCTGCGCCGGGGCATTCTCGTCGACGCCTGCACCGACATCGGGCGCATCGACAACGTCCAGTTCCACTGCCATTGGTGGTCGGCTGCCGCGGTCGGGGGGGACTGGAAGCCGGTGCACGAGTTCATGTGGAAGAACTGCGAAGCGTTTATCTTTGGTCGCACGGACTGGGAATACGTCAACAACACCTTCGTCTTTCCGGTCAACATCGGCTACCGCTTCATCCGCACCCAGGCCGGCGCGGCCAACGGCCAGTTCTCGGGCATTGGCGCCGACGAAGCCCAGGTCTGCGTGCGGGTCGAGCACATCCAGCCGATGGGCCTGTTGATCTCGAATGGCCAGTTCGTCTGCATGCACGGCGACACCCGCGTGCCGGTCCTGGTCGAGAGCACCTGTCAGGGCTCGGTCCGCCTGGTGGACTGTGCGTTCTGGGGACCCAACCGCCAGTGCGTTGTGTCGCACAGCCGGAGCTTTGTCTCCCTCTCCGATTGCTACTTGAGCAGCACCGGGCGCGCGAAGAACCCGGGTGTCGCGCTCATCGAAGCCGATGGCGGCAAACTCCAGGTGCGCGGCTGCAGCTTCGGCACGGACGAACCCAGCATCACGCTCAAGAAGGGTCTCGAGCACGCCATCGTCACCGAAAACAACGGCGTGCGCGGCGTGGAAATCAGAAACGAAATCGGCGACAAGGCGATCATCGACAACAATGAGCCGCAACTGAAATGAGACTCGTCTTGAAGGAAGCCGCGCTGGCGTGGAGGCGAGTGGTGCGGGGAAGCAGGGAGAATGACCGCGGATTGCGAGGATAATCAAATCGCCATCACGTCGCACGTCCGCATGAACGGCGTGTTCCTCGACGAAGGGGAGACTGTCGAGAGGGTGGACACGGAGACAGGCCAGAAGACACTCGATCAACTGGAAGACGAGCGTGCCTACGACGCCACGGCGGTCGAGCACGACATCACCGTGCCGGACAGCAATCGCAAGATCATCGAGGAAATCGCCAAGCACGCGTGGGAGCACGAAGCGCAGACCGGGCGCTTTCCGAAGACCCTCATCTTCGCCGTCAACGACCTGCTCCATACGTCGCACGCCGACCAACTGGTCAGAATTTGCCGCGAAGTCTTCGCCCAAGGCGACGCGTTCGTGCAAAAGATCACCGGCAATCCGAACGTGGACCGCCCCCTCCAGCGCATCCGCGAGTTCCGCAACCGCCCGAACCCGAAGGTGGTCGTCACCGTGGACATGCTCTCGACCGGTGAGGACATCCCGGCCCTCGAATTCATCGTGTTCCTGCGCCCGGTCAAGTCGCGTATCCTCTCCATCTGTGTTCCGCCCTGAATCTGTGTGGAGACCATCACCGATTGAGTGCTCAGACAGTCCCCACACCGATTCAGGACGGAACACAGATTGGCGCCGAGACGGTGATCTTGCTCACGGCATCCACGCCGCCTTGTGTTCTCTGTGCTCTTTGTGCCTCATGAATTCGAGGCGGATCTTGAAGGACGGGTGACTCAGTGCAATTCCCTGGCTCTTCGTTCCCCATTCCGATCAGGGCGTGAGGATTTCGAGGTCGGGTGCGGCGTGGGCGAAGTGCGAGGGATTGCGCGTGACGATGCGCTGGGCCCCCTTGCGTCGGGCGAAGGTCGCGTGGAGTGAATCGTAAATGCCGCCGCCCATGACGCCGCGGCGCTGCGCTTCACCGATCGCCTGTTCGTAGTCCACCAGCGCCAATGGTCCGACGGTCACGACTGATCTCAAGGCGAGGGTCAGCTCCGCGGCGGCAGCGACCGGCACCCTGTAAAAGCCGGTGAGCGTGGCGAACGTCTCCGCCAGTGCTTGGGCGTCGGTGAACGGCGCCTCAGATTCCTCGAGTGCCTCCAAACAGGCATCATGTTCGGGATGCTGTTGGAGAAGCGCCCCGACCAATATTCCCGTGTCCAGGAAGGTCATCGTTCGTAGTGGCGTGCGGCCTCCAGAGCCTCTGCCAGGGGAGTGGCGGGCACCGTGCCGGTCCAGAGCTTCAACTTGCCGCGCTTGATGACCCCGCCCTGGGTGACCGGTTCGATCTCCAACACAATCCGCCCCGGCGTGGCAGACGCCTTGAGCTTCTGTCCGCGAGGCACCCCCGCCGCCCGTCGCAGTTCGAGGGGCAGGACGATTCGATTGGAACCATCCAGTCGCACGATTGTTGTCACGCCGCAAGTATGGCGTGGTTATGGCGTACTTGCAAGCGCCACTTCGCCTCGCGGTTTCTGCTCGCTGCTCTGAACCATTTCCTGTCCGACCAATGGGATCGTTCGCGGGCTGCCAAGCGTGGCCATGGCCAGCGCCCGATCTCCCTGGACGCCGATCTGGCGGAGCAGCGGTACCGCGAAGAACCCTCCGACGGGTTGACACCCCAGATCGCGTACGAACGGCTTTGGGCCGCCACCTTGCTCGAGCGCGCCAAAACGCGGATGGCCGAGGTCGCCGGCGAGATCCACTACCTCATCACGGTCGTGAGCCGGTGAGGTGTGCCGAGTTGCACGATGCCGCGAACGACTACAAGTGGTTCTTGAAGTGCGCCCGCCGGGGGATGAAGGTCAAAGCCGTAATCGACCATCGGCAGACTTGAAGACGGATGGCGCGAATCCGAGACACCGGCACGCTGCGAAAGCTGGTCGAACACCATGCTGAAACAGACCATCACTGAATTCACGGTGACCACGAGGGGACGCGGCCTCCACGAGGTGACGCACGACGTCGCCGCGTGGGTGTCGCGCAGCGGGGTCCGAACCGGGCTGATCACGCTGCATGTGCGCCACACCTCGGCGTCGCTGCTGATCCAGGAGAACGCCGACCCGGACGTGCAGGAGGATTTGGACCGGTTCTTTGCGCGTCTGGCGCCGGACGGCGATCCCCTTTACCGGCACACGATCGAGGGCGAGGACGACATGCCGGCCCATGTGCGCGCGGCGTTGACGGCCGTGAACCTGAGCATCCCGGTCATCGGCGGCGCGTTGGCGCTGGGCACGTGGCAGGGCATCTACCTCTGGGAACACCGCAAACACCGCCACACGCGCCGGATCGCGGCCCACCTGATCGGCGAGTGAAGTTGCCGTGGCTCTCCGGATGCCGTGTCCTCTGCGCGCTCTGCCCTGCTGTGCGGCCCTGCCCTGCTGCGCCACTCTCGGTCAATTCCTTTTCTCTTTGAACGAAGCACCATGCCCACGGGCGCGGAGTTCACTGCCTCAACTCCGAGTCGTTGAAGGCCTCGACGCGGTAGACGAGGACGCGCGTGCCGGGCTTTCTCCAGTCGTCGGGTCCGCAGCCGGCCTTCTTCGCCAGGGCTGAGAGGAACTGGACTTTGTCCGGGAGTTGGCGCCACACCTGGGGCAGGAACGTGGATGTGGCGGAGCCGATTTCGAGCACGACGCCGTCGCGGTGCGGCTGGAGTTTGGCGAGCAAATCCTCCGGGGACGTGAAGTGCAGCGGCTTCGGCTCGCTCAGGACGCTGATCTCGAATTCGATCGAGTCGAGTTCTTCCTCGTGCACCGGGGGGAACCGGTAATCGCGGGTGGCCGCGCAGCGGGCGTTGCTGATGATCGAGGCATAGAGCGGCTCAGTGGCGCGGAGGTTGCCGATGCAGCCCCGCAATGCGCCCTGCTGTGTGAGCGTGACGAACGACCCTCGAGGTTCGCGCAGGCGGGGGGGGAAGTCCTCTGCGTTCACGGACGGCGAGCGTCCGGTTGCGACCGCTTCGCGCACGGCCTGGCGGGCCAACTCGATGAGGCGTCGGCGTTCCTCGATCGAGCAGGGGTCCGAGCCCTCGCCTTCGCCGGTGAAGGCGATCGGGGCGCGGCCCACCACGCTGTTCTTGTCACCCCCGGTGTCACCGCTGTTGCGATAGTTCATGAGCTTGGCCTTCCATCCCTCTGGAGAGTTGGCCTGGCAGAGGCAAAAAACCCCCCTCCCGTCCGAGCCGGGAGGGGGGTGCAGAGCGGAAAGGCTTTAGAACTTGTAGATGACGTTCAGCGCCAGTTGGAAGGCGTCGTCGGTCCCCTTGCTCACGCCCGGGATGTAATCGTTGAAGATGCCATTGCCGTTGCAGTCATGGTCCCAACGGAACTCGAGTCGTGTGAGCACATTGGCCCAGAGGCTGTAATCGAGGGTCGCGGTGACACCGATCAACTCGTTCTTCTCGCCGTCCATGACGAGGAGCGGATCCGGGTTGCCGTCGTCGTCCGTATTGTCGAGGTCCCAGGCGCCGGAGGAGTACCAGGTGCCGTTCGAGCCGCGGACGTACTCGCCGCGGGCGTTGAACTTGAGTTTCTCGGTGAGTTGCCAGGAGAGGTAAGCGCCGAAGGCGTTTGCAGACGAGGAGTCGTATCCGCTGTCCTCGCTGTTCCCCCGGTAGTCATAGGACAAGCCGAGCAGCAGTCCATTGACCGGCGTGGGCATCGTGCCGCCGACGTACAGGTTGAGGACGTCGGGTCCGTAGGCCATGCCGCTGTCGATGATGCCGCCGTAGAGGGTGGCGCCTTCGAGGAAGCCTGCGCTCTCCGGAGCCGTGAGGGCGACGGAGCCGAGGTAGGTGAGGATGGTCTTGCCGCCGCTGCGCTTGTTGATCGCGTTATCGGCGTAGAATCGGACAGGATGATCCCAGGTGCCGCCGACTTCCCAACCGCGGTTGGCGATGCCGCCGGAGAGGCTCAGGATTTCGCTGACACGATACGAAGCGAGCACGCCGGTGAACTGCTTGGGCTCGATGGCATATGCGTACGAGCGGCTGTAGTTCGGGTTGTTGCCCGCGTCGAAGACTTCGTAGCCGATCGGGCTTTCCCAGTAGCCGATGCGGAAGTCCAATCCGTTGCCCACGGGGGCCCGCAGCGTGACCGCGGCGTCCTTGATGCCAAAATCACTGTCGCCGCCCAGCGAATCGGTGCCGTAGGTGTTTGCATCCGGACCGAAAAGAAGCCCGACCTGATATCCCGCGGACCATTGGCTCTCGTCCAGCGGTTTCTCGATCTGCAGTTTGACAACGTCGAGGTTGAATCCGTTGAACTTGCTGTTGGAGTCAAAGGTGCGTCCCGGTGTCGAGTAATCGCCGTTGGGCAGACTCGGCCCGAAGCGCAGAATGGCCGAGGTGTTCACATAACCGCTGATCGTCGTGGACGACAACGCGGTCGAGATGGGGTTCTGGGCTTCTTCGGCCTGAGCGGCCGTACCGAGGCTAACCAGACCCACCGCGGCCAGCCCCAGCGTCCATTGGTTAAACTTCATTCGCTTTCCTCCTGCGATGTAACGTGTTTCTAGTTGTTGATTCGATTCGTTGTTTGTTGTGTTCTGCGTCGCTGAGATTGCCGGGGCAAACGCTCTTTCTTCGCGTCGGCCCCGCCGCATCGGAAGCGGAGGGTAGCAGAAACCCCCGTGCTGACAACAAGTTTCTTCAATGCTGCGGCGCTCGGGCCATCGCTTCCTTTTGACAGAAACAGACGCTCCTGCAACTCTTGCCACAGGAAAGCAAGAGCGGAACGGGTTCGAGACCCTGTGCAGACCGAGTTTCTCTTCTCGCCCTTGGCTCCATCGAGGGACAAGGGCGCCTCTTTGACGGTTGGCACGGCGCGGGTGCCGCTGCAGTTCGTGCGGCATCGGCGCGCCCGGCGCTACATTCTCAGGTTGACGGCCGAGGGCGTGGCGCGTGTGACAATTCCGCGCGGCGGGTCGGCTGCCGAAGGGCACCGCTTTGCCGAGCGACAGATCGACTGGATTGAAAGGCAGATGCGGCGGCGGCAGGAGGGCGCGTTGCGCCCCAGAGGGTTGTTCATCGGCAGCCGGGTTCTGTTTCGCGGAGAGCCGATCCTTCTGTCGGCGGGGGCCGCGGAGGGCGCGATGGTGGTTCGATTTGCCGACCAGGCCGTCCGCATCGGGAACCTGTTCGACGACGTGCGTCCGCCGCTCGAACAGCATCTCTGGTCGATGGCAAAGGCGGAATTGCCTGCGCGCGTCCAGGCTCTGGCGGCGCACCACGGCTTCACTGTGCGCGGCGTGCGGGTCCGAAATCAGCGGACGCGCTGGGGATCGTGTTCCCGGCATGGGACGATTTCGCTCAACTGGAGGCTGATCCAGGTCCCGGAGCATGTGCGGGACTACATCATCTTCCACGAACTGGCGCATCTGCGCGAGATGAACCACTCCGCGAGGTTCTGGTCCGAAGTCGTCAAGTTGTGTCCGAGATACCGCGAAGCCGAGCAATGGCTCAGGACGCAAGGGAAACCGCTTGTGGCATTTTGAAGGAGTCTGTCAAAGTGAACGCCACAGCACGGACGCATCCAGCGAATTCCCGCAGCGTCGTGGGCGTCGGCCATCCGAGGTCGAGGCAGTTTGTTGGGATGAACCTCGAACGGCATAAAATGAGACTATTTACGATAACACTAACGTTAACAAATCAGTTCTTTTGAGGGATTATTCATGTTTTTATCAAGATTATTGCATATTCTTGGTGGGCGATTCGCATTGGTGTCTGGTGCGATTCTTGTCCTATCGGTCAATGCCGCTGACTTGCGTCTGGTCGATTTTTCGACCGTCCAGGGCGGCGGGTTACTGACTCTGAGCGATTCGCAGGCTACAAACATCCAAAGCAACTCAGGTTCCGTCTTGCGGGTCGCCACTGGTCACGGGGAATCGTGGCCGGGCGTGACTCTCAAGGCGCCCGACGGGCGATGGGACCTCACGGCGTTTGCCGAGGTCGTCGCCGCTGTGCGGAACCCCGGATCGACGAGCGTTATGGTCAACTGTCGGGTGGACAATCCGGGCGCGGACGGGACGAGCCATTGCATTACGCGTTCGGTGACGGTTGGGGCTGGGGCGACGAATCTTCTGCGGGTCGAACTGCGGCGGGCCAGCGACAGCACGATGGGCGGCAAGCTCTTCGGTCTGCGGGGTTACCCGGTGGCGTCCGGGGGTCAGGGGGCGATCGACCCGGCGAACATCACGCAGATTCTTGTCTTTGTGAACAAGCCGCAGACGGACCTGGTTTTCGAGGTGGGCGAGTTTCACGCGACGGGCCGTTACACGCCGCCAACGGCTTGGGTCGGCGATGCCGATCCGTTCTTTCCGTTCATTGACGCACTTGGGCAGTACCGGCACAAGGCCTGGCCCGGCAAGACACCATCGCCGGCGGGCCTGGCAAGCCAGCGGGATGCGGAGGCGCGATCGCTGGCCAGGGTGCCCGGCATTCGGGGGTGGAGCCGGTATGGCGGTTGGGCGGCGGGACCGCAACTCGAGGCGACGGGTTTTTTCCGTGTCCAGAAGCATGGGGGCAAATGGTGGCTAGTGGATCCGGAGGGCCGGCTATTCTGGTCGCATGGAATCGACTGTGTGCGCATGCTCGATGCGACGCCGATCGACGAGCGGGCGGATTGGTTTGTGGACTTTCCGGGCGATCAGGCCGATTTTGCCGAGTTCATCACGTCGGCGTTCGCGTTGAAGGGGCACTACGCCGGACGTTCGCCCAAGTGTTTCTCCTTTGCCGGGGCGAACCTGAAACGAAAATACGGAGCCGAGTGGAGGGAGGTTTATCCCGACGTTGTGCATCGACGCCTGCGGGCGTGGGGCCTGAACACGATCGCCAACTGGTCGGATGAGGGCATTCGCCTGATGCGCCGGACGCCGTACACGGACACGATCGGGTCGTCGGGCGCGCGCCGGATCGAGGGGAGCGAGGGGTACTGGGGCAAATTCCCGGATGTGTTCGATCCCGCGTTCCGGGAGGGTTTGCGTCGGCAGATGGCGTCGAAGGCCGGCAAGAGCGCGGGCGATCCCTGGTGCATCGGGTATTTCTCGGACAACGAGATGGGTTGGGGCGACGACGTTTCTCTGGCGATGGGGGCATTGGCGTCTGCGGCGGATCAACCGGCCAAGCGCGTGCTGCTCGACGACCTGCGGGCCAAGTACGGCGAGATCGGGAAGCTCAATGCCGCGTGGGGCAGTTCCCATGAGTCGTGGGACGCCTTGGCCGCGAGTCCGACCAAGGCTGACCCGCGGAAGGCGGGCGTGGATTTGCGGGCCTTTTACACGAAGGCCGCGGAGCGGTACTTCAGCACCATCCGCGAAGTGATCAAGGAAGTCGCGCCGAACCAGCTCTATCTCGGCTGCCGGTTTGCGTGGGGGAACGACCGCGCGGCGGCGGCGGCGGCGAAGTTCTGCGACGTGGTCAGCTACAATCTCTACCAGCGCAGCGTGGCGGATTTCCGGTTCAACGGGGATGCCGACGTGCCGTTGCTCATCGGCGAGTTTCACTTTGGCGCTCTGGATCGGGGGCTCTTTCACACCGGCTTGGTGCCTGTCGGCAACCAGGCCGAGCGCGCGCGGGCCTATCAGGACTACGTGCGGGGGGCGCTGCGGCATCCGCAATTCGTGGGCTGTCACTGGTTCCAGTACCAGGACGAGCCGACGATCGGGCGCGTGCTCGACGAGGAGAACTACCAGATTGGGTTCATCGACATTGCGGACACGCCCTACGCCGAGACCGTCAACGCGAGCCGGACTGTGGCTGAGACGATGTATGCCCTGCGACTCGGGGATTGACCTGCGGTTTTTCATGTCGAGCCCGCGCAGCAGTCGCGCTGCGGAGTCTGACCGCCATCTGCGCCGACAGGGTGCGGCCTCGTGTGCTCTATTGGCGCACACGAAGGCGTTGGAGTGGGGACGGCCTCGTCCCCGGCGATGAGAGTTGCAGACCCTGTTTGACGGGCGACGAGGACCTGCCTGCCGGCAGGCAGGCGTCGCCCCTCCGGCAACCTCGATCCGATGCAGGCCCGGTGCCCTCACCGGGCGACAGAATACCGACACCTGTCAGATGCACGGGTTCTGTGTTTCCATGTCGGGGCGGCATTGTTCTGTTGACTTCCCCGGCCAAATATCGGGCAATCAGGGTGTTTAGCCGCGCTCGACACGAGGCGGCTTGTTTGAACCAGAGACACGATGGACAAGAAGCGGTCGACTCGAGCGGTCAATGGCATGCAGGTGATCCGCCTGCCGAACGCGGGATTTCAGGAAACGTTCATCACCGTGCCGGCAGTCGGTTCCGAAGACCCTGCGTCGCTCTTTCAACGCCTGTACGATTTCCTGGCCGACAACGCCCAACTCCGGATCGTGCGGGAGGATGTGTTTGGGCTGGTCCTCGATCCGTTCAAGATTCGGCATGCCAGGAGCTATCGTGTCGCGGGCATCGAGTGGCCGATGACGTGGGTCGAAGAGGGCAACGGCGGCGGCGGCCCGATCGCCGGGGTTCAAGTGCACGCGGTGTCGGGGATCGACGTTCACCCCATCAACCTCGAGGGACATACCGTCGGCACGCTCTTCGAGGACCAGCATGCGCGCTACTGCGTCCTGGGCGGGCTGCATCCGGAGTCGATCGAGGAGACGCGCGAGGAGCAGGCCTGGGAAACACTCGAAATCATGGAGTCGGCGCTCGAGTTGGCGGGCATGACTTTTTCGAACGTCTTTCGGACCTGGTTTTATCTGGATGACATTCTGGATTGGTACGACGAGTTCAACGGGGTGCGCAACCAGTTCTTCCTCGAGCGCAAGGTTTACGACGGCCTGGTGCCGGCGAGCACGGGGATTGGGGGCGGCAATTCGGCCGGCACAGCCGTGATTGCCGGCCTCCTTGCCATCCAGCCCAAGGGCCCGACCGTCAGGCTTCAGGCCATCCCTTCCCCGCTCCAGTGTCCGGCCGTCGAGTATGGCAGCAGCTTCAGCCGGGCGGTGGAACTCGAGCTTCCCGGCCAACGCCGCCTGTACGTTTCCGGCACTGCCAGCATCGCCCCGGGGGGCGAGACGTGTCACGTGGGCGATGTGCGCAAGCAGGTCGCACTGACCATGGATGTCGTGGCCGCGATTCTCGAGTCGCGGCGGATGGGATGGGGAGACGTCACGCGCATGATCGGCTACTTCAAACATGGGGAAGACGCATCCGAGTTCCACCGGTATTGCCGCGACCACAAACTCCCGAAGATTCCCGTCATTATCGCCAAGAACGACATCTGCCGGGACGACCTGCTCTTCGAGATCGAGGCGGACGCCGCACAGCTCGGCTGACGGCCTCTTGCGGGGGCCAACTGAGCCGCACCGGGCTTTTGCCTGAACTCACTTCTCAGCGGTTGGCCTGTTCGGACCAGGCGCGGGCGCTGAATCGGCCCAGTTCACCCAGCCAATGCGCCGGACGCGCCATGGCCTCTTCGGGAGTGGTGAGGGTCGGGGCCATGCCATACAAGCCGACCAGGCCCGGCCGCCTGAAGCGGGAGACGTGCACCTGGCCGGCGAGCGCAATGCAGGGACGCCGCAGCCGCCCGCAGATGCGCATCAGTTGTCCCACGCCTTTGCCCATCGCCACGGTGGTCAGGTCGATCGCGCCCTCGCCCGTGATGACCAGGTCTGCCTTGCGGATGCCATCCAACAGCCCGCTCAGTCGGGCGAAAAGGCGAAAGCCGGGTTCGAGGCGGGCCGGGCCGAAGCAGCGCAGGCCGAATCCCAAGCCGCCCGCCGCGCCTGAGCCCGGCACATGGTGCGGAGGAACGACGAAATGGAACTGCTGCGTGAGGACTCGCACCAGCCGCCGCAGGCAGCGTTCCGCCGGTTTGACGTCTTCGGTGCGAATTCCCTTCTGCGGTCCATAGACCCGGGTCGCCCCGCGCACACCCATCAGGCGGTTCGTCACGTCCACGGCCACCAGGACCTGCCTCAAACGCAGCGCGCGCTCAGGCCGTTCGATACGTTCCAGCTCCGGCAGGCGCGTCCAATCCTCGATCGGCTCTCCCCGCCGGTCGCGGAACCGCCATCCGATCGCGCGGGCGAGGCCGAATCCGGCATCGTTGGTGGCGCTGCCGCCGATGCCCATCAGGCACACCCGGGGATGCGCGGCGGCGGCGGCTCGCAACACGGCTCCCAGGCCGAAGGTATCGAGCTGGAACGGATGAAACCGCCCTCGAGGCAGCATCGCCAAACCGATGATTCGGGCCGATTCGATGATTGCCATGCGGCTGCGCGGTTCCCACCACCACGGCGCGCGGATCGGCTCGTGTGCGGCGTTGACGGTGTCGACCGTTCGTTCCTCGGCGTTGAGATGCCGCGCGAGCAGGTCGCCGAAACCGTCGCCGCCGTCGCTGATCGGGAACGCGCGCACGGTGTCCTGAGGGCGCTCGATCCGCCAGCCGGCGGCGATGGCCTCGGCGGCCTCGGTGGCTGTGAGCGTGCCTTTGAACTTGTCGGGGGCGATGACGACATGCATAGGAGACCTCTCAGGCAAGAGTAGTCGAGGGCATCGAGCGCAAGTCAACACCGCAATCGTCCACCGCAATCGTCACACCGCAACCGTGCCAGGGCCAATTCATCAGGTGGAGCGGCGACGGCCCCGTCGCCGACACACGCCGTCTTCACTTGACATGGCGGGGGACGAGCCGTCCCCGCTCCGGCCTTTTCGACTTCATGAATTGGCGCTGCAATCGTGCGGCGCAGAGCCTTCGCCCGGATGTTTCGCGGCGCAGCAAAGCCGCAGCCAAAGTCTCTTCTTTCAAGAAGAGAAGAAAATGGACGGAGAGTGCCACAAAGCTCCGGGGAGTCTCGAAATCTTGTTTACGTCGGGGCGCGCCCGGCCAATTCTTGGTGCTGCGTATGCCGAAACAAGCTTGGGCAATGGCGATGGTCCTGACGGCTCTGGTGGTTCTGGGCTTGGTGGGTCTGGCGTATTGGCATCGGGGCCTCGAACTGGCCGAGGAGCGCAACCAGGCCGCTCAGGCCCGAGCCGAAGCGACCCGGGCCCGAGCCGAAGCCATCGAGGCCCACGCCGGCGCGGCCGAGGCCGAAACGGCCGCCGCGACGAACCGGACGCGCGTGGCCGAACTCGAAACAGCGCTCGCGCAGGCCCAACAGACTCTCGAGACGCTTCGCCAGCAAACCGAACAGAACCGTCAGAACCAGCAGTCGCTCGAAGCCGAGTTCCGGCGCGCCCTCGAATCGAAGGAGATCACGATCTCCGAGCTTCAGGGCAAACTGACGGTGGATATTCTCGATCGCATCTTGTTCGATTCGGGCGAGGCGGAGCTAAAGCCCGAAGGGCAGGAAGTCCTGCGCAAGGTCGCCGCAGTCCTGGCCCAGCATCCCAACCGCCGGATTCACGTCATCGGGCACACGGACAACGTCCCCATCCGGGCATCGGCTCGCGCCCGCTACCCGAGCAACTGGGAACTGTCGACCGGGCGGGCGTTGGCGGCGGTGCGGTTTCTGATCGATGAGGCGGGGGTCGAACCGCAAAGATTGGGCGCTGTCGGCTACGGCGAGTTCCGTCCTCTGGCTGACAACGCCACCCCCGAAGGCCGAGCCAAGAATCGCCGCATCGCCATCGTGGTCTTGTCCGACGAATTGGTCGGTTCGGACGCCGCGCCGCCTGCGCCTGTGTTGCCTCCGCCGCCCGCCGAGACGCCCGATTCCGGCTCGACGAATGCGCCCCCTGCGATTCCCTCGCCCGAGCTCAGCGCCGATTCATGAAGCCGCAAAGGCCGGAGCGGGGACGGCTCGTCCCCGGCCAACGCGAGTGAAGACGGTATTTGCCGGCGACGGGCCGTCGCCGCTCCACTTCATGCATTGGCCCTGGCCCGAGGCGGGGTCGTAAACAATCTGTTCGACAGTCCGCCTTGCGATGGGCTACTGTTGCATCCTCATGAGAACCAAGTCTGTTGCCATCGCGTGCGCTGCCGCACTGGCGCTGATCGGTTTCACGCCGGCCTCCGCGCTTGCCGGTCCATCGCCCGAAGCGGTCGTGGCCGACGTCCTGGTCGCCCGGCCGGCCTGCCTGGCGGTGACAGCGGTGGGCAGCGCCTTCTTCGTGGTCGCCTTGCCGTTCGCCGCGATCTCGAAGAGCACCAAGAAGACAGCCGAGGCGCTGGTGGTCAAACCGGCGAAGGCGACGTTCACGCGCCCGGTCGGCGATCTGGATGCTCTGATCAACTAAGGCCTTGCATTCGGCGCCCAGAGTCGCTTTCGATGCCTGACTCGCTCGCGGAGATGGGCCAGGATCGTGAACCGAGTGACGCGCCTTGCCGGCTCGCACCGCGCCCTGTTGAATTGCCGGGAACGAATCGCCAACGCTTCCTTGATGCCTGCCGCTGCCGGACGGTGGATCGCCCGCCCTTCTGGCTGATGCGGCAGGCGGGCCGCGCGCTTCCCGAGTACCGGCAGTTGAAGCAGACGCATTCGTTCCTCGAGTTGGTGCGGACGCCCGATCTTGCCGCGGAAGTCACCCTCCAGCCGATCCGCCGTTTCCAATACGATGCCGCGATCCTGTTCAGCGACATCCTCGTGATTGCGGAGGCGCTGGGCCAGCCCTATGGATTTCGGGACACGGGCGGCATTGAAATGGCCTTTGCCATCCGATCGACCGCGGAGATCGATCGGTTGGAGGTGTCCGCGGTGCGCGAGCGCCTGGCCTACGTGGCCCAGGCCCTGCGCCTGGTCAAACGACAACTCGGCGGCCAGACTGCCCTGATCGGGTTCGCGGGGGCGCCATGGACGCTCTCGAATTTCATGCTCGAAGGGGGCAGCGCGCCCGAGTTCACGCGCGCCCGGGCGTTGCTCGAAAACGAGCCCAAGCTCTACCACCGCCTTGCGGAGAAGCTCAGCGCAGCGATCGCAGACTCCCTCCTGATGCAGATCGAAGCCGGAGCGGAGGCGGTTCAGCTTTTCGACACGCTGGCCGGGTCTCTGGGCGACGCGCGGTTTGTCGAGGCCTCGGCCCGGTGGCTGGAGGAGATCATCGGGCGCATCGGCGGACGCGTGCCGGTCATTCTCTTTGCCAAGGGCATCAACCAGTCCTGGCCCGTCCTGGCGCAGACGGGCGCCGATGTCCTGAGCGTGGATGCCTCGGTGCGCCTGAGCGACCTGCGCGCACAACTCCCGCCCCGAATCGCCGTGCAGGGAAACCTGGATCCGGCGTGGTTGCGCACAACGCCCGCTCAGGTGCGCGCCGCGACGCGCCAGATCCTCGAAGAGATGCGCGGGTGCCGGGGACACATCTTCAACTTGGGCCACGGCGTTCCGCCGGATGCGGCGCTCGAGAACCTCGACGCCCTGGCCCAGACTGTGCGGGGTTTCGCATGAGCACCCGGCCGTTGCGCGTCGATCTCGATCTGGTCAAGAAGTACAACGTGCCGGGTCCGCGCTACACGTCGTACCCGCCCGCGACGCTCTTCACCGACCGCATGCCGGCGGGTGAGGTGCTGGACAACATCGCGCGCAAGAACGCGGCGTCCCGCGATCTCTCGCTCTATTTCCATATCCCATTCTGCGAGACGCTCTGCTGGTTCTGCGGCTGCACGACCGTCATCACCACTGACCCGCGCAAGAGCGCCGCGTACGTCGAAACCCTCGGACGCGAGATGGAGCGGATGCGCCCGCTTCTGGACCGCGGCCGCCGGGTGGTTCAACTGCATTTCGGCGGCGGATCGCCCACGTTCTGCCGTCCCGACCAACTCCGCCGCCTCGGCGCCCTGATCCACCGGCACTTCACTTTCGCCGACGGCCTCGAGGCTGGGGTCGAGATCGACCCCCGCCGGCTCACACGCGATCACTTGGCCGCCCTGCGCGAGATCGGGTTCAACCGGGCGTCGATCGGAGTTCAGGACAACCATCCCGAGGTTCAGAAGGCGGTGCACCGGATTCAGCCGCCCGAACTCACCGCCCAAGCGGCCGGCTGGGTGCGCGAGACCGGGTTCGGTTCGCTGAACATCGACCTGATCTACGGCCTGCCTTTCCAGACCGTGGCGAGCTTCGAGCGGACACTCGATGAAATCCTCGAGTTGGCGCCCGACCGGTTCGCCGTGTTCAGCTACGCGCATGTGCCCTGGATGAAGCCGGCGCAGAAGATCGTCGAAGCCAGGCACCTGCCCACGCCCGAGACGAAACTCCAACTCCTCAAGCTGACCATCGAGAAGCTGACCGCATCGGGCTACGTGTATATCGGCATGGACCACTTTGCCCGCCCGGACGACGAGTTGGCCGTGGCGCAGCGGGCCGGCACACTCCAGCGCAATTTCCAGGGCTACAGCACCCGAGGCGGCGCCGACATCTGCGGGTTCGGCATGTCCTCGATCTCGCAGACCCAGGACGCTTACTGGCAGAATCTCAAGGACCTCGACGCCTATCGCGCCAAGGTTGACAGTGGCGAACTGCCCTATGCCCGGGGCTATCTCCTGAACAAGGATGACCACATCCGCCGCGAGACGATTATGCAGATCATGTGCAACATGGGCGTCGACTACACCGCCCTGTCGCACCGCCTGGGCATCGACTTCCCCGACTACTTCGCCGCCGAGTTGGCGTCTCTCGACGATCTCGAGGCGGACGGTCTGATTGTGCGCACCCCGTCCCGGATCGTTGTGACCGACCTGGGCCGCCTCCTGGTCCGCATCATTGCAATGCGATTCGATGCCCATTTGCCCAAACCGGGCGCGCGCCGGCACGCGATGACCATCTGAAGGACCA